>JAISHL010000052.1 GCA_031262565.1 Candidatus Nomurabacteria bacterium
GATTATCGTTATAAATAATACTGATGCAATAAACCAGATTATTGCAATAAATAGTCGTGTTCCAAGCTTTTTATTTTCCGAAGACTTTCCTTTGATTACATTTTCCGTATCTGCAATCATCTGATAAAGAAACTGACGATCATCTTGATTCTCGTATTCTGGATGATCAGTATAGGAATTTATTAGTGAAGAATCTTTGTGCGGTCGAACGATTATCGCAAGGTATATCGTCAAAGCAAGAACCGACAATAATCCAAGAATTATCAAGATCGACAAAATATTTTTTGTTGAAATTATAGTTTCCACTAAAAGCGTAGTAGCGATCGGTAAAAACGCAGTAGTAATTCCGAGTAAATTATTTATTCGCGAAAGTAAGTTATCATTGCTCCCGCCTAGGTCGGCGGCACTTTGCAAAATTGATTGATACCAAACTGACAACATAGTATCAGTGATCTTCTCGCTATGCTTTTGATTGTCCATACTTTATATTTACTTTCTCAAAGAGTTTACAATCCCAAGCTACCTAAGCTACCCATCAACGGCTTCATTTTTTCAGCGGCAACTTCTTGCGCTTCTTTCAGGCCATCGCGAACCGCGGCTTTAATCCAACCTTCCAATTCGCCGATATTATCAGCATCAATCAATTCTGGATCGAGTTTAACGCTGACGATTTTTAGCTCGCCGTTGAACTGCAAAACGACTGCGCCGTCGCCCGCCTCGACTTCAACTAGCTCGTTTGCTAACTCTTTTTGAGCTTTCTTTAACTTCATGACCATCGCCATTTGATCTTTCATTCCTGCCATTTGTCCTCCTTATTTTACTCAAATAGTGTAACATATGGTAAAATGGTTTGCAATGAAAAATAATGTTTTTCAAAAGTTCGTGTTGTATCGCTGGCGATTTCTTATCGGTTTCAGCGTCTTGGCGATTTTAACTGTCGCGCTGGCGGCGTATAGATTTTGGGATTTTCCAGATGGATTAATTTCGGCAGAGATGACAGCTGCGACAACTTCGGGCGGTTTTTCGCTGACGAATATTTTTGCGCTCGAGTCGGATCAACTAATAAATTTGCCATGGACGGTTTTGCAAAGTTTTAGCATTAAATTATTTGGTTTCAATACTTTTGCATTCAGATTACCTGCGGTGATTTTAATGATTTTGACGGCGATTGGTCTGATCTGGACAATTTATAAGTGGTTTAACAAAAA
This sequence comes from Candidatus Nomurabacteria bacterium, assembly GCA_031262565.1. Classification (GTDB taxonomy): domain Bacteria; phylum Patescibacteriota; class Saccharimonadia; order Saccharimonadales; family Saccharimonadaceae; genus WRGU01. The sequence continues at coordinate 1,209 of JAISHL010000052.1, forward strand.
AAGCGTGGCGTTGACGAGCGGATTTTTGATCGTTCCGTCAATGATGTTCATGAGTTTGGCGCGCGGAGGCGACGGCTCAGTAATGGTGGTTTTTCTGATGACGCTGGCGTTATTTTCTGCGACAATGGCTTTGTATGGCAAAAGTGGCTTGACGAGATTCATCGCAAAGGTTGGAGTTTGTTTGGCATTGTCGTTGCTACTATATAGTGTCGGCGGAATTTACGTTGTTTTGGTTTTAATTATTGCGGGCATGATTCACCCGAAGACGCGACTGATTTTTTTGCGCACGAAGCCTTGGAAATTGGCGGTCGGCGGTATTTTTGGGCTGGCAATTTTGTCGCCGATGATCATGAATCTCGTGCTGGGCGATCGCGATATTGTTTGGACTTTACTTGCGTCGGGCGGTTGGTCGATGGAAAATTTGCGTTCGGCGAGTGCGGTGTTTACGGGTATAAGTAGCGGATTTGTCGCGGGGATTATCACGCCGATTTTTAGCGTTGTCGGGCTGATTTTTGCGGTGATTGGACTGATGAAAATTTACGAGAATTTCTTCTCGGCACGGTCGTATTTATTGCCCGCACTACTTTTGATGACGGTGGCGCTTTTGATTTATCAGTCGCAACTGATCGCGTTCATTTTTGTCCCACTCGCGCTACTTATGGCGATTGGCGTTGAAGTGGTTTTAAGTAGCTGGCTAACGCTGTTTCCACTCAGTTCTTATGCGCGACTTCTTGCGACAATATTGGTCGGCGTTTTGCTGGTGATAAATGGCTGGTTGTCGATCTCATATTACTTTGCGTCGATTAGTCACGACGAAACTGCTGTTTATAATTATAACGGTGAATTTGAGGCGACGCGGGCGTTTCTTGCTGAACAAAAAGATCAAAAATTCAATCTCGTCGTAAACGAAAAAGATGTTGATTTTTATCAAAATATGACGCGTGAATTTTCTAATTTAACGGTTATCACTGGCGTAAATGATGAATCAAAAATGATAGTTTTGACTTCTGCTGATAAAAATATAGAGAAAATTCCGACCGAAATCATCACTAGCTCGCGCGCAAAAAATCCAGTTTTGTTGCGAGTTTATTAAAAAATCCCAGCGGATTACTTAAAAATAAAAATCTTACACCAAATTTTTACTGCGCATGTTTATCAAGTGTCATGAACTTCAAGCGTTCTGGGTGGAAGTAAAGTTCAACCTTGCCTGTCGGACCGTTTCGATGTTTTGCTAAAATCAGATCTGTTAAATGCTGTCGCTCGGTGTCGGGATTGTAATAATCTTCGCGGTAAAGGAACATGACAATATCCGCGTCCTGCTCGATAGAACCAGATTCGCGAAGATCGGACAGCATCGGGATCTGAGGGGTGCGATTTTCGACGGTTCGAGATAACTGCGACAATGCCAAAACTGGCACATCAAGTTCGCGCGCCATCAATTTCAAGCCACGCGAAATTTCACTAACCTCTTGCACGCGATTGTCGCCGTATTTTTTTGATCCAGACATCAACTGCAAGTAGTCGATGATAATCAGTCCAAGCGGAGTTTTATGTGCTTGACGGCGAGCTTTTGTGCGCATTTCCAAAACCGACATACCAGGAGTGTCGTCGAAGAAAATCGGCGCTTCTGCCATATCACCCATTGCTTCGGAAATTTTTTCAAAATCGCCATCGTTCAAATTTCCTGTGCGAATATTCCACGAATCCACGCCCGACGCTTCTGCCAGCATGCGATCTACAAGCTGTGAATTGCTCATCTCTAATGAAAATATTAGGACGGCTTTTTTCTCGCGCGAGGCGATATTGAATGCTAAATTCTGCGCCAAAGTGGATTTTCCCATTGCTGGTCGAGCGGCGAGGATTATTAAGTCAGATTTTTGCAATCCCGCGGTTAATTTGTCTAAGTCGCGCAAGCCTGTTTTGACGCCGCGCATCTTGCCTTTATCGTGATATAATTCTTCCATGCGATCAAACGACTCGGTGAGAATTGACTCGATCGACACAAGTTCGGACTTTTCGGAATTTTCACTAACTTGATAAAGATTCGACTCGGCGGCGGACAAGATTTCTTTAATGTCATCGGCGGACGAAAACGCCAATTCACTGATGCTCGCGCTGGCTTTGATTAAACGGCGACGCGTGGCGGCGGTAAAAATAATCTCGGCGTAACTGGTGGCGTGCGCGGATGACGGAACGTAATTTGTCAGTTCAGACAAATACGCTGCCCCGCCTACCTCTTTAATGTCGTCAGTTTTTTTGAGCTCATCGGTCAAAGTCAACAGATCAACTGGTGCATGTTTCTCATATAATCTCAACATGGCGGCAAAAATTTTCTCGTGGCGTGGATCATAAAAATCAGCGGCGCGCACCTTGTCGGCAATGTCACCCAAAACTTCTTCATCAATCAAAACTGCACCAAGCAACGACATCTCCGCGTCGATATTTTGCGGTGGAATTTTCCCCGTCGCAATCTCGGAATTTTCACTTCCGCGACCGTTAGATTTTTTTTCAAATGCGCCGAAATTCGCCGCGTCAACAATCGGCTGGTCAACTTTTCGCTCGCCCGCCAAATCCGCACTGCTTGAACTATGTTTAGCCATTTTATACCTCTGTTCCCTTCACGATTTCTCCTCCACCCATTATAGCAGCAATTTTCGCAATGTCGGAATTGTCGCTGTCGGTGGCGGATTTTGCGGTTTTAGCGATAGTAATTTGCGGTGAGGTTTTATATAAAGTTTGGAAAGCCTCATTAAGCGTGTCTCGAAAATTAGGTTTCTCCGCGTTTTTTCGGTGAAAAGCTTTGTCAAAATATAGCGTCAACTCGCTATTCGCCCAGTCAAAACTCGCTTGATTCAACGTCGCGAGGACGGCGGGCGCATTCATACTTCGCACTTCGTTCAAAACGTCGCTCCAACTTATCACAGAGGTAGTAGATGTGGTGGCTGGTTTTTCTGGTGATTTTGTCGGTGCGGTTTCTGGTGCGGTATTTTCTTGATCAATATCATCAATTTTCTTGTATTCTGGCGCAGGTTCAGAAACGATGCTTGGCGCAGGCTGTTGCACGACCTCGGTTTTTGTTTCAGATATGGTTACTTTTTCAATGATTTTTACTTCTGGCGGTTGTTTGGGCGCTGGATTATTCAAAACTGGCGCTTGACTCAAAATTGGCGATCGAGTGTCATTTGAGTTTTGCGTGTTACTACTAGCCGCTTGTGCTAAGATCGCCGCCAGTTTAATATTCGGCGCGGCAGATTTTGCCACGTCCAATAATTTTTCAACCAAACTAAATAAACGTGGTTGCTCGATCGCCACTGACGACAGCTTCGCGATCAGTTGCTCGGTGATAATACTCGTTGATGCGCCGTCATTTTGCAACTGGTTCAACTTGCCGATTACGCCCGCGACATCATGGTTTTGCACTGCTTCTATCAGATCGCAAATGGCGGATTCTGGTGCTAAACCGAGAATCTCTTCTACTGTGTCACGTGTGATTTTCTCGCTATTTCCACTCAGTTGATCTAGTAAAGTAATCGAGTCGCGAAAACTTCCGCCACCTCGCTCGGTGATCAAATTCAACGCATCGTCATCAACTTCAATATTCTCTTGATCTGCAATGTTGCGCAAATGCCTCGCCACAATTTCAGTTGACACGGGTCGAAAATGAAATCGTTGCACGCGCGACAAGATCGTTGCTGGCATTTTTTGAATCTCGGTTGTTGCCAAAATGAACACCACATGTGCGGGCGGCTCCTCAATGGTTTTGAGTAACGCATTAAATGCCGCCGTTGACAACATATGAACTTCGTCGATGATGTAGATTTTGCGTGGGCTGTGCATTGGCGCGAGGTTGATATTGTCGCGCAACTCACGCACGTCGTCCACGCCGTTATTGCTCGCTGCATCAATCTCAATAATGTCAATGTCGGTCGCTCCATATTCTGTTCCGTTAATTAAGTGCGCCAAAATTCGCGCCACTGACGTCTTCCCTGTGCCACGCTGTCCAGTAAATAAATATGCATGCGCAAAATTTCCGCTCGCCGTCACCGCTTTCAAAATATCCGTCACCTGTGGTTGACCAATAATCTCATCTAAACTACGCGACCGATATTTTCGATACAGCGCTAAATGCGTATTCGTGGATTCCCTCTCATTCATGCAAATATTATAGCACAATAAATGCGTGTCATTATAAGGTAGATCCTGAAATAAATTCAGCATGACATTAGTTACTGGATTGTTTCGCTTCGCTCGCAACGACGCGCATTATTTTACTTGTCATTACTCGGCTTTCCTTTCGCCATTGCGAGGCGGTTTGTCGCCGTGGCAATCTAGCGATTTTGTCATCCTGAATACCCCTCACCTTGTCATCCTGAACTTGATTCAGGATCTATAATGTATAAGAATAAGGTAGACCCCGAAATAAATTCGGGGTGACAATATAAAACTGGATTGTTTTGCTCGCAATGACGAAAAACTTTACTCCTCAGTCTTGAACAAGAATCGCAAATAATCTTGCATCATGCGTGAGCCACTAATAATTGGTAAATAGCCACTTAATTCGCGTTTAACTTCCTTTGCCCATTTTTCATCGTCGCGACACATATCTGCCGCAAGTCGCATTTGCTCATACATTGACGCAATCTCTTCGTCATAAACGCGCCCGCGCACTTCCATGATCGGCGCTGGTTCGAGATCCGCCACACCACCGTCGTTAGTTGAAACCAAAATCGTCAAGTTTGCAATATCTTTCATAAACGACGTACCGCACGCTTCCCAACCAACCTCTGGCACATTGATTGAAATGTCTGCGCCTATCGACATTGCGCTCGCCAAATTTTCGTCATAATCGGTAATATAATGCACTCGCTCGCGCAGAAAATCGTCATATTTAATCTTCGTCAACATATCTTGCAAATGATCGTAAGTTTGGTCGCCTGCACCGACATTGCCCGCCATCATTCCAGCCATCACATAATGCGCGTTATTTTCTTGCAAAATTGCCTTGATCTCGTCAATATCTTCAAACGGCATCCATGGTCGCTTATACGCCACAAAACGTCGCTTGAAGTTGAAAACCAGCGCGTCATCTGGAATTTGCACCGCATTACCATATTGATCCTTGCGATTTTTCAGCTCCGCGTTTAGTCTTGCGCGCCCAAGTTTTTTCAAACTCTTGATCTCGTTCGCACTCAAACTATTGATGATGTCAACGTAATTTTCGCTCGGCATATTAAACTTATCAACGATATTTTTACTCTTATATAAGTTCAAGATCTCTGGCATTACCCACGTATTCATATCAATTCCGTTCGTAATCGCCTTAAAATTAACTCGTTCGCCCGACAAATCGCGATAATTCGCCACACGCGCGTGCAACTTGCTGACGCCGTTTTTTGCCTCGGCAAGCTCAATTGTCAAATTGCTCATACGCAAGCGATCGTCGCGGAATAATCCACCGATATAATGTCGGAGCGCTGGCGATTTGATATTTGGAAATACAAATTTCTCAAACTGCTCAAACGAAAATTCGCTGTCCGCCGCCTGAACTAGTGTGTGATTTGTATAAAGATTATGTTTGCGAACGTAAACAATCGCCTCATAAATATCCATGCCATTCACGCAAAGCTCATCAAGCCGCGCCACTGTCGCAAAAACAGTCGCCGTTTCATTAAGCTGCATAACAGACGGCTTCACCCCGAGCATTTTGAGCGCTTTATAGCCACCCAAGCCCAAACTCACCATCTGGTAAAGTCTGTGGTCGCCCGAAGAATCGCCACTATATAACTGCCCAAAATTCGGCTCGGTCATTGTCAAAAATCGCGTCGAGCCAAGCTGTTTTTCATAAATATTCAAAATCGAATCAGGGCTATTAGCGATTTTTATATTCACTTCACCAATCTCATGAAAACCGAAGTCTGACGGCTTTTTCGCAACGGCAATGTCGTGCGGAACCAGATTATTCATCTCCTGATGGCGCTCTTCTTGATAAAACGGAGTCAATGTAATAAACGGAATTTCCAATTGTTCTGCCACGCGACGCGTATCTGCCGCCAAAACGCCCAAGCCACCCGCGCCACGAATACCGTTTTTTGCATCGTAAACTTCCATAGTTACATAAACATAAGGTCGCTCCGCTGAAATTTTATGTCGCAAACTCGCGCGGTCAATCGCTGCGTAAAATTCTGCAACATCTTCGATAGATTCTAAATTATTTTGCCCACTCATGATACGAAATATTTTATCAAAAAATAACCATTAACGCAAATCTTTTTGCTCGCCACTTTGCACATTATTTTTACGAAGTTCGTCGCGAATTTCTTGAAGAACTTTCAACTGGTCATCTTCCTTTTTTGCGACAGCCGTATCTTTAACTTTGGTCGTATTTGCCGTCGCATGACGATTTATACTGTTAATCAATTTAACAAAGACGAAAACGCCCGCCGCGATAAACAAAAAGTCAACTATGTTTTGGATAAAAACACCATAAGTCACGACCGCCGATCCGACACTGAAAGACAGTCCCGAGAAATCCATTCCGCCGAGCAAAAGCCCGATCAGTGGCATGATGATATTATTGACCAGTGATGACACAATTTTACCGAACGCCGCGCCGATTACAACGCCAACCGCCAGATCAACCACGTTTCCACGACTCACAAAAACTTCAAATTCCTTCGCGATTTTCTTCGCTCCGCCAATAACTTTCTTACCCTCTTCGTCCAATTTTTGCCTGCGCATTATTCCTCCTTAGCTTTCATAATTCCAGTTGCAGGCGGAGCTGGCGCTATAATTTCGGGAGTATCGCCAGTCGCGCCATCATTTTCATTACCACTTTCGTCTTCGTCAACCTTTCGCTCAACTAAATGCAACGTTGAATCCTTTTGAATCGAATAATCCTGTAAGGTATTGCCATCTTCCAGTTGTTTGCCCGCAAAAATCAATCGCTGATTTTCTGGTAAGATACCCTCTTTTTCGTAAATCTTTTGTTTGACCGTCTCGATTAAATCCGTCGGTTCGACCTCAATTGTTATATGTTTACCCGTCAACGTCTTAACAAAAATCTGCATGGCAGACAATTTCGTGACTGGTAAAACCGCAAGCGTCAAAACCAGCGCCAGCCCCATCAACACCCCAAAACACTTCTTCATGCAAATATTTTAGCAAATTTAAGCAAAAACGCAAAATTACACAATTACCCATTAACGATTAGTTACATCTTTTATTTAGACTATGCAAGATTAAGATCGTCACGCCTATTAATAGCCCACCTTATTATAGTTTCATTGGAAGATTTCTCTAATATCGCAATCGTCTCTAGATTAATATGATCGTTTAAAAGTATCTCCAATGCTAAATTCTCACAAAAG
>JAISHL010000085.1 GCA_031262565.1 Candidatus Nomurabacteria bacterium
GCCGTTTCAGATGACCGCCGCACAAAAACGTAGCTTGTGGGAGGTTTTACAAGATTTTGAAAAAAGCACACCAATGAACCGCCTTTTGCAAGGAGATGTCGGTAGCGGAAAAACTGTCGTGGCGGGCGCGGCGGCGTATCAAGCGAGCCTGACTTGTTTTCAAACCGCGCTTCTTGCACCAACCGAGATTCTAGCGACTCAACACGCCGAAACTTTGTCAAAACTTTTATCACCTTTTGGAATAAAAATCGCGCTTTTAACAGGTTCGGTCAAAAAAACCGCCCGCGAAGAATTGCTCAAACAGATCCAAAACGGCGACGCGCAAATTATCGTTGGCACGCATGCGCTCCTGCAACCGACCGTCAAATTTCACAAGCTCGGTTTTGTCGTGATCGACGAGCAACACCGCTTTGGAGTAAAACAGCGACAGGAACTTTTGGTAAAATCCGATAATATGCCTCACCTCTTATCCATGACCGCCACACCAATCCCGCGATCACTGCAATTAACACTGTTCGGCGACCTTGACATTTCGATTTTGAATCAACTACCAAAAGGTCGAAAAGCAATAAAAACAGAGATAATTTCGCCAAATTCGCGCGAGCCAATGAACCAAAAAATCTCCGCGGAACTAGAAAACGGTCGCCAAGCTTATTTCATCGCGCCACTCGTCGAAGAAAGCAAAATTTCCGAGAGCGAATCTGTCGAAAAATTAGCAAAAAAACTCCACACGCAGTTCAAAAACTGGCGAATTGGAATCTTGCACGGCAAAATGCCCGCCGAGCACAAGGAAAAAGTCATGCGCGAATTTGCGGCGCACGAGCTGGATATTTTAGTCGCTACAACAGTAGTAGAGGTTGGCGTGGACGTGCCAAATTCAACCATCATTGTCATCGAGAATGCCGACCGCTTTGGACTAGCGCAACTTCATCAGCTTCGCGGACGCGTCGGACGTGGCGAATATCAGTCATATTGTTTCTTAGTTCAATCAGATTCGTCGGCACCAACTCGACGATTGCGAGAGATTGAACGATCTAACGATGGCTTTCGCCTTGCCGAAGTTGACCTGCAGCTGCGTGGCGCAGGAGAAATTTATGGCACAAGTCAGCACGGTCAATTAAACCTGCAAATCGCCAGTTTAACAGATACAAAAATGATTCAGTCCGCCAGTCAATCAGCCGAAAAATTCGCCCGCAAAATCGCCGAGAATCCCGAAATCCTGTCAAAATACCCCGAACTCGCCAGCGAAGTTAATAAATATCAGCGCCTGACAACTTTAAACTAAAACCTCAAATTCCGCCCAGAGTTTGCGTTTTTTCGTCTAGTCTGCTAAAATTTTAACAAGCATTTTCGCGCGGTCTTTTGGTTTGCGCCGAAGAACAGCGACAATCTAATAATAATTAACTCAGGAAGGATTTATGGCAACAACTCCATTATCAAAGTTACGAAATATCGGTATTATTGCGCACATTGACGCAGGTAAAACCACAACGACCGAAGGTATCTTATATCGCACAGGCTTGAAACACAAAATCGGCACCGTGCGTGGCAACGACGGCGGCGCAACAACTGACTGGATGGAACAAGAGAAAGAGCGCGGTATCACTATTACTTCCGCCGCTGTTACTTGCTTCTGGAAAGATCACAAAATTAACATCATCGACACACCAGGACATATCGACTTCACCGCTGAGGTTGAGCGCTCATTGCGCGTTTTGGATGGCGCAGTGACAGTTTTGGACGGCAAAATGGGCGTTGAGGCTCAGACTGAAACAGTGTGGCGACAAGCGAACAAATACGGCGTTCCACGTATCGTTTTTGTAAACAAAATCAACCAAACTGGTGGCGATTTTTACAAATCTCTTGATTCAATTCACAATCGCCTCGGTAAAAGCGCATTGCCAATTCACTTGCCAATCGGTTTTGAAAAAGATATTTGCGGCGTAGTTGACCTAGTCGATATGAAAGCTTACACCTACACCGACTTCCATGATCATGAGTTAGTTCAAGGTGAAATTCCTGCCGACATGATTGAAAAAGCGAAAAACGCACGTAGTATGTTGGTTGAAAAAGCTGTCGAATATGATGATGAATTATTTGAGCGATATTTGGACAAAGGCGAAGAATCCATCTCTATTGACGAACTGAAAGCGTCTTTGCGCAAAGCTGTTCTATCTGGCGAATTCTTCTTGGTAACAGGTGGCGACGGGCGTGGCGTTATCGTTGAGAAAGTTTTGGACTTAGTAACAGATTACTTACCAGCACCAACTGACGTTGAGGCAATCTGGGGAACAAATCCAAAGAATGGCGAAGAAGTTGATCGCAAACCATCAGTTGACGAGCCATTGTCAGCTTTGGCATTCAAAATCGCAACCGACCCATTTGTTGGAAAATTGATTTTCATCCGCGTTTACAGTGGTAAATTAAGCGCAGGTTCTTATGTTTTGAACGCAACATCTGGCGACAAAGAGCGCGTTGGGCGTATCGTCCGCATGTTCGCCGACAAGCGTGAAGATATTTCCGAAGTCGAAGCTGGCGACATCGCGGCAGTGGTTGGATTAAAAGACACCACAACTGGCACAACTTTGTGCGATCCAGCTCATCCAATCCAATTAGAAGGCATCACTTTCGTTGAGCCGCCAGTTTCGATCGCTGTTGAGCCAAAAACCAAAGCTGACCAAGAAAAAATGGACTTGGCGCTACATCGCCTAGCCGAAGAAGACCCGACTTTCCGCGTTCATACCGACGAGGAAACTGGTCAAACTATCATCTCGGGCATGGGCGAGCTTCACCTTGACATTATCGTCGATCGCATGAAGCGCGAATTTAGCGTTGAGGCAAACACTGGCGAACCACAAGTTGCCTTCCGCGAAACTATTCGTGGCACAGCAGAAGTTCAAGGTAAATATATCAAGCAGTCAGGTGGTCGCGGTCAGTATGGTGACGTTTGGATTAAATTTGAACCAAATGAAACTGGCAAGGGCTTCGAGTTCATTGACACGATCAAAGGTGGCGTTGTTCCGCAAGAATATCGCGGTCCAGTTAAGGCTGGTGTTGTTGAAACTTTGGACGGCGGTGTTATCGCTGGCTATCCAGTTGTTGACATCAAGGCAACTCTTTACGACGGTTCATACCACGAAGTCGACTCTTCGGAATTGGCATTTAAGATGGCTGGCGCATTGGCAACTCGCGAAGGCATTAAGAAAGCTAAACCAGTCCTACTTGAACCAGTCATGAAAATGGTCGTTGTTACCCCAGAAGATTTCATGGGCGACGTGATCGGCGACTTGAACTCACGACGCGGACGCATTGAGGCGATGGAAGATTTAATGGGTGGTGCAAAGCAGATTACAGCGATGGTGCCACTAGCAAACTTGTTCGGCTATACAACTGACTTGCGCTCAATGTCGCAAGGTCGTGCCGCTTCGAGCATGGAATTGAACGGCTACGAGGAAGTTCCACCAAATGTCGCGCAAGAGATTATCGCCAAGCGCGCAAAATAATCGTCTTAGCTAGCGAAAGTTACGAAAAATATCACACACCATATATAGCGTTTAAACACTAGATATGGTGTGTTTTTACCTATTTGTCATTACGAGGTGATTTATCCGCCGTGATTTTTGTCATTGCGAGCAAAGCGAAGCAATCTAGTTTTATAATGTCGCCCTGAATTTATTTCAGGGTCTACGTTATTCTTGTATATTATAGATTCCGAAACAAGTTCAGAATGACAATTTACATTTCAGAATGACAATATTTGAATACATCAAATAACCAGCGTGATACGAATATAACCTGCACTTCCAATAATTCCTGAGACGCCCGTGCTTGCAAACATACCAGCATAGCTCTGATCACCATAACTTCCTCCGCGCGCCATCCATACGCTAGTAGAAATTGAAAAGTAAGAGTATTCGCCATACCAAGACTGCGTGCCAGTTGCAACATTCTGAACACCCTTAGTTTCATGAAGTGCTTGTCCACCGCACTGTTCCCATGTGCATTGGTTAAAATTAGTTATATTGTTATTATTAGTAAAGATCGTGCTTTGAAAAAGACTGAAATATTTGTTGCTAACGTCTTCAAAATATTGATTACTATCGTCCGTATTTACATAGAAGCCTGAACCAACTGGATTGCCAATATTATAGCCGTTAGAATAGTTACTTAACGTGCTTTCCCACTCACTACCAGACATATCATAAACACCATAGACATTATTAGTTGTAGAAGTGTATGGGGCAACCCCGTTATAATATGCATCATAGCTAGAATGCGCCGCGCCATTTGCATTCTGATAGCCAGCACCAGTGTGATCATTGCGATTTATATACATCTCGCTCGTGCCTCGACCAAAAGTAGATAGTGCAAGATAAGCTATCGCACCCCACTGACGATTACTAACTAATGAAGCGTCAACGTTTGATGCGAAATTATGTCGATTAGCTGCGCTGGCAGTTTTACCATCCATATCTATTCTACCGACCGACTTGGCGGTTTTAAATTGGTTCAATAAGTTTTGATCTTGACCATCACGATAACCAAGCGGATATAACGACGGCTTGACGGTTGGTGCAGCAATAAGACCTGTCGTTTCAAACTTTCCCATCCAAAAGCCGTTGATTTGCTGAGTTGTGACGTTCTCGGCGTTGGTGTCGTCAGTAATCGTAAATGCTGGGTGAGTCGCCCACTGTCCCGCCGTAACACCGTCAAACTCCGTGGTTTGCGACGCGGTTTGGAATCTAATATTGAAATTATACGGACTCGCAAGCGAATTTGGACAATCATTGCCCTTGCCGTCGCTTGGCGCTTGCCCTGCCGTAAATGAGATCGGATCACTGGCGTTCGGGCGACAAACCTGATATTTATAGCGCGGAATATAGACATAATAACCAAGAACATCAGCTTCTGGAATCAGCGCGCCTGCTGGGGCGGATTTGAAATACGCCAAGGCGGTCATGGTTGGATTAGTAGTCGTTCCATCGGCGGCATATTTAACAGTAGTATTATTTAGCGTTACGGCATTTGCCCACCTGTGATTAGTATAATTATACCATTCACCTTGAACGTTTAGATCTGCTTTCGCCCAAAGTTTTGACGCATCAGTGCCTTTATAGGTGATAGGGATCATATTTTCATCAATTGAAACAATGCAATTGCTGATAGGATTGCCATTTTCGCAAGTTATATCACTGGAACTATCTTGATTTACGTCTTCTATACTTATAACAACGCCACCAGAATAATTACCCGATGTCACGCTCATATCAATTTTGGTCGCAAAGTAGATTTCAAAAGTATCATTGCTAGCTTGACCGCTAGTTGTCCTGACGTTAATTGGCGTAGTTGAAGTTGGAATGGCGGCATATTTAGCATTTGCAAAACCTTCATCGTAGCTCGAATTAACATCCGTATTAGAGTTGGTGTCTTTTTCGGCGACAATGTAACTCTCGTCAAAACCATTTTCTTCGGCGGCATGCGCGCTCGGCATGGCATAACCCCAAGTTCCGTTTGTAAGCGGTGCTGGTATTGTAAATGTGCCTGATACAGGCGTGATGTAACTACCGCTTGCGCCACTCACGCCAACCAGCCTATTTTCGTTGCCTTGGCTACTGAGGCTAACAATATAACCACCAGATGTCGCCGTATTGACGGTTATAGTGGCTTTACAAGTGATAATTGCGCCAGATGAGGTAATATTAGCTGGCGTTAGATTACAGGTTACGCTATCGCCTTCTGTTTCGCTGTCCGTGCTGGTTAATGCAATACTAGCGTTAACACCATTGCCAACAGCGAGAGCGATATTAAAACCAGATTGTTGCGTCGGCGTATAAGAAAGATCAGAATTAAGTCGCGTGTCAGAAGTTAAAAACATATACGACAAAAACACTGCGCCGACACTGATGGCGGTGATAACGCACGGCAAAAAATGCCTATGCAATTTGCTCGCACGCAAACTTAGCTCACGCTTGGTTTTCTTAAAACCCCTCCCCATAACACAACCATTATACCCCCCCCCTAATGGGTTCGTCAAGGGCTATTCTTCCGCGTCGTGATTTTTCTCCGCCAAGCCGTCCGCAATAATCTTTTTGCCGCGTTCGGTTTTTTCGTGCTGAATTTTCTCAATTTTCTCAACGCCATAAATCATTTTGAGAATGTCCACCATATTCGCCACATCGGCGATTTCCTCGCGAATATATTGCTCATTTTCCGCTGGATTTTTTCTCGCCTTTTCACGCCAACTTTTACACAACTCCTTCGTCAATTCCGACATTTCCTCAATCGCCATCTTTTTCTGCGCCTCGACGCCTTCGATTTCCAAGAATTTAGCCAGCACCTCTAATCTGTCATCTTTCATTTTAGCTCCTCCTTAATTAAATTTAATAATTCCGAAAACTCCGTATAGCCCGCCGCCGCATTCAAATGTCCGCCATTTTTAATCCAGATCGGCTCGATTTTCAAATTTTTCGCCAATTTTTCAACCTCCACGCGCGGAACATATGGGTCGTTGTCGCCGTCCATCAATACAAACTTTTCCGCCGATCGCCGAATCAAATCCCAATCAAAATCCGCATTAACAAAAGTCTCATTCAAAACATCAAACTTCGGATTACCCAATTCGCCCGCAAATCCCGCGACCAAAAACGCCGCCTTAATCGGCTCGCGACGCTGGCGATTCAGGACATTCAAAACATACGTCGCACCAACCGAATGACCGATTAAAATCGTGTCGCCGTCAAATTCAAATGGCGTTTCGCGTTGCAAAACTTCACACCAGTTCTCCACATTCTGACCGTCTGGCGTCGGAAATTTCGGCACGTAAACTTCATGCCCCAACGCTCGCAATTCACCCGCCAACCACGGAAACCAATTCTCGTTCGGATCGCCATATGCGCCGTGAATTATGACAATTTTCATCTCTTATTCCCTTTTGATTTCTCAATTTCCTGAACTAAATTATCCGCAAATTCCCCGTCGAGAAAATTTTCCAACGACACCATTTTTGGATCCAGATTTTTTACCTCGTCCAGCGTCAACCATTTCCACGCCATCGACTTCTCTGGCTCCATAATTTGCGGTTCGCCACCCACATAGTCCAAAGCCACCGCAATCGTAATATAATGCTTCCGCTCGTCCGCCCAAACATCGTTCGTGATCCCAATAAATCGCGGATTCGCCGTTGTCAAACCAGTCTCCTCCTTGGCTTCGCGCATGGCCGCCTCGCCCCAAGTTTCCCCAAATTCAACATGTCCACCTGGCGCCGCAAAAGTGTGGTTCGCATGATTAGCGTTCAATCTCTCCGCCATTAAAACTTTGCCGTCGTTAAAAATATACGCGCCAACGCCAACTTTCGGTCGATCACTTTTCATAAAACCTCCTTCGCTTTATAAATATTTTATCACAGAACGCCATTCCATTCGTCAAAAAATTCGCGCAAATAATCTTCCATGAATTTATGTCGATGTTCCGCCATTTGACGCGCAGTTTCGGTATTCATCAAATCTTTTAATTTCAAAAGTTTTTCATAGAAATGCTCGATTGAATGCCCTTTGCGATTGCGATCTTGATATTCAGTTGCCGTCGGATTTTTATTGATTCCCATATCAGGATCATAAATCGCCCGATTTTTATGCCCGCCATAAGCGAACGTGCGCGCAATCACAATCGCGCCGATATTATCAAGATTATTAGCGTCTTGCGCAATTTTTCCTTCTTTTGACAGCTTTGGTGGGATCTGTTCACCTTTATAACTAGTATTTGCCGCGTCATGAACGATTGTTTTGATTTCATTCTCTGATAAACTGCCGACCACATTTAGATCATCCAAAAAATCCCTCAAACTTTGTTCAATATCAATATCTGGAAAATCCTTCCAGTCATAAACATCTTGCAATAAAACTATCATAGACACGATAAATTCATCAGCGCGTTCACGCTGTGCAATTATTTTCGCCGAGTTGTTAACGCGCCAAATCTTCCACCAATCATTTGACGTATCATGAAGCTTAATCTCGCGAACTTTCGCCGCTACAATTTCCAAAATTTCCGCTTTTGTCATGATTCTATTCTAATTATACGCGCTAGCTTCGCTAATTGTCGGCATCATTCCGCGCCATTTGTCAACAACGGAGCCATCTGGACCAATCGCAATCAGCGTCGGGTACTCCACTACATCATAAACTTCAATAAAATTCTGCCCGTCGCGCGTCTCGGGATTAACCACCTCAACGTCGCGCCCCGTTTGCATTTTGAACTCACGCATAAAAGTTTCCGCCACCGCTCGCGCCTCAGAATTTTCCCGATAAACCATCACTAATTTCATTTATTCGCCCTCCTTTTGCCTTAATTCTTTCAACGCTTGCACAAATTCATCAGCATCCTTAAACTCGCGATAAACACTAGCGAAGCGAATATAAGCCACTTCACTGCGACGCGCCAATTCTTTCATCACCGCATCACCAATCTGTCGCGATGTCACCTCATTTTCACCTAAACCATACAACTCATCCTCAATCGCATTAACAATTTCCTCGGTCTCAACTTCGCCATTGAGAAACTTGCCAACTGATTGAAAAATTGCCCGCTTCAATTTTCGCCGATCAAATAATTCACGCTTCGTATCGCGCTTAATCACCGCTAAATTTGGTCGCTCGACGCGCTCATAAGTTGTCCAACGCGCGCCACAACCCAAACATTCGCGGCGACGACGAATCGCTTCGCCAGTGTCGCGAGATTCAAGAACTTTACTATCATTATGACCACATTTTGGGCAATGCATATAAGTTCCCTCTCCCTATTCTTCTTTATTCTTTTTTCGACCCCAACGACGGCGCAAGAATGACGGTGTTTCATACTCATCACCAGCTTTTTCCTCTGGCATAGTCCCAAACGACACAGGTGTGGTGTTAGTGCTATCGCCACTCATATCTGGTGCATTATCATAATCAACGCTATGCCATGGCGTGGCTGATATATTTTCGCTCGCAAAATCTTCCACTGACGACGAAGTTGTAATCTCTTCTTCTACATCAATCTTATCCAAATCAATATCTTTATCAATATCCTTCATCGCATCCGCAATAATGCTCGGCGTTGGCTCGGAACTAACTGGGGTAGTAGTTTTTTTAACTTCTTCTTTTTCTTCAACAACCTTGGCTTTTTCGGCACTCTTGGTTTTATCGCTAAAATATGCCGCATCAAAACCAGTCGCCACAACCGTGATAATAAGTTCGTCTTCCATATCTGGACGCAAAGTTGCACCGAAGATAATATTTGCATCTGGCGACACCGACGAGGTAATCAGATCAGCTGCTTCCTGAATCTCGGACATCGACATATCATAGCCGCCAGTGACATTAAACAGAACACCGCGCGCGCCATCAATTGACACTTCAATAAGAGGTGATTCAATAGCTTGTTGAGCAGCCTTAGCGGCACGGTTATCACCACTCGCCCGACCAATACCCATCAACGCCGAGCCAGCGCTACTCATAATTGCACGCACATCCGCAAAGTCAAGGTTAATCAAACCATGCTCGGTAATCAATTCGGAAATTCCCTGAACGCCTTGTCGTAAAACATCATCTGCAATCTTGAATGTTTCAAGTAATGGCGTGCGTCGATCAATTGTCTGCAATAGCCTGTCATTCGGAATCGTAATCAAAGTATCAACATTTAACGCCAAATTTTCAATTGCTAAATCAGCATTGCGTCGTCGCTTGTCGCCCTCAAAACCAAACGGTCGCGTCGCCACGCCAACAGTTAAAATTCCCAGTTCGCGCGCCAATTCTGCTACCACTGGACCAGCACCAGAACCTGTGCCGCCGCCTGCGCCGATCGTTACAAAGACCATATCAGCACCATCAAGCGCTTTTTTGATCTCTTCCGCACTCTCACGCGCCGCCGATTCACCCACCGACGGATCAGCGCCCGCGCCTAGCCCGCGCGTCGTGTTCTTGCCGATATGTATTTTAATGTCAGCCTCGCTGTTATGTAAAGCTTGCGCATCAGTGTTAACTGCAATAAATTGTACACCCTTAATACCCGCGCTTCTCATTCGATTAACCGCGGCACCGCCTGCACCACCGACACCGACAACTCTTATCACTGCCGACGCTTGCACGTCTGTTGGCTTAATTTCTGGCATACTTCCCCCTTTTCTTAACGTATACAATAATTATACACTATTACTTTTTGAGCGCAAGTCATATCGCACCAAAAACCCGATTGAACAAAACTTTTATTTTTGCGATCGCCGTTAGTCACGATCAACAACGAAATTGAATAAATTTATTTCTTATTCTTCTTAAATCTCGCAAATAACCCGCCAAACAAACCGCCCGAACTGCGACGATTCTCCGCTGGCGCCGAGTCAAGATCAAATAACATCAACCCAGCCGCCGACGAAAACGCCGTGCTATTGATTTGATCTGTAATTCCACCAAAACTATGCGGCTTACCGATATGCACATTCATTGACAAAACTTCGCGCGAGTAATCGGCGATTCCTTTTAATTTCGCGCCACCACCAGTCAAAACCGCCCCGCCCGGCAATTTTGCCAAACGCTTAATCTTTTTCAGCTCATGATTAACTAATTCAAAAATTTCACTCAGTCGCGCCTCAACAATCTCATCAACAATCGCCGTATTAAAATCAACGATTCGCGCGTTCGCGCCACTGCCAATTTTAATCGTCAACGTTTCATCAGAACCGCGGCGCAACTCTGGCGCAGCAACCGCATGATCAACCTTGATTTTTTCTGCAA
>JAISHL010000021.1 GCA_031262565.1 Candidatus Nomurabacteria bacterium
TAACATAAAAGATGTACTGACGAAATTGACTTGCACTATCAAATTGTAAAATTGCGTTTCACACAGCTTAGCGAATGCTGATTCCTATTGATTTTTGCCGTCCAATAGGCTCATTCAAAAAACTCTCGCGTAAAACTTGTAACAGTTTATCGCACTTTTTCCTCCACGTCAACACCTTTTTCATCAATTTTGCTAAAATATTGTTGTAGTTTTTACAAAATACTTACATTTGCGCTTCAATAGCGTGTAATTCCGCCGAAAGTTGCTCCTGTTTTTTGGTGAAAAAATATTTTTCGTTCCTCAAGCTACTTATTTTATTTTCCGCCTGACGCAACCAATAATACTGCTCGTTAGCTAAATTTTTATAATAAATTTTATCATCATGGTCTTGTTCGCTATCCGCATTGTCCTCGTATCGCCTAAGTTTCTTTTTAATATCGTCGATTTCATAATTCTGATTCCTAATTTGCCGATCAAAATCATCTATCGTAACAGATAATACTCGTATTTGATTTTTAAGATCTTCCGCCGTTCGCACTTTTTTATTCTTTTCATCTTCTTCAAGCTGTTGGCGCAATTCAGCATATTTATTCTCTGGTTCGGGTTCGGTCTTGTCGTCATTGTTTTCGCTAAAACCAAGTTCGTTACTAAAATCAATCTCCGCAACATGTTCTCCGCTGAAATCAATTTCGCTGAAAAGCTCTCCACTGAAATCAATTTCCTCAGCATATTCTCCGTTAAAGTCAATCTCCTCGGCAAAATCTCCATTAAAATCAATTTCTTCGTCAGCGAAATTTAAACGGTCATAATCCTCGTCGGCAAAATCTAGCACACGATCGTCATCAGCAAACTGCAATCCTGAATTAGAATCTTCATTCAAATTAGAGGCAATCTCCCAATTAACAGCATTGGGGTTAGTTTCTCGATTATTATTCTTGTTAGATTCTAACATATTTCATACTCCTTATTTAGTGGAATTATATGAATAGCTTAGCATAAATATAATAAAAAGTCAAGTTTACTATTTTATATCACTATAAAACACTTTTCGATAAATACGCTCTTCACTTGTTGGAACCTCGATAATAACGCAGTTATCTTTCCAAGTAATCTCTACCTCGTCAGCGGTTAGACTTTTGCCACCGTTGCTATATGTCTCCCAAAAAGATTCTTTTGGTTTATATCCTCGACTCCGACGCACTTTTTTAACAGTGATAAGTATTTGCTGTGAACCATCGTCCTTTAAGTCCATTGAATCTATCACGACACTATATTTTCCGTCAGGTGATTCTTCATAAAGCACCTGATCCCCAATCGTCAATACGAAATAAAGTAAGAGTAAAGTTATAGCTAAAATAATACTAATTATCAGCACTACCTTACGAACAGGCTTGGACTGCACGCTTATTGTTGGTGTCATATATTTATTTTCCTCTTTGCAATTCATTGAAGTTATTTATTTCATACATAACCTCTTCCAACGAATCATTCAGATCTCTTATCTTATTCTGAATATCTTCGCGCTTACTTCTTAGTCTTGTTAATTCATCTTGCGCCTCTTCTAGTTTCCTTTTATATAGTTTTGCGTCATAGTAAAAATCCTCTATCTGACTATCAGAGTATCCATAACTATCTCCATGCCGATATTTTCTATCGTTCTCTTCATATTCATATGAATAACGATTTATATCATCTTTTGTTTCAGATATCCAAGATTCTACGCGTGTAAATTCGCTTTCTAATTCATCAATCTTATTATTTATATTCTTTTTTGCGTCTTCATTATCTCGGTATCTTGCAATGGCTTTGCTGGAAATGTCCACTTTCGATTCATTAGCCTCGGCGTATTTTTCAACCGTAATTGGCAACGAATCTTTGATGTCTTCACTATATTTTGGAGACCACAATGCCAGCCTCTGGTCTTTAGTATCTTGCGCGCCCTGAACATATAGTCCAGTAACATAAAATTCGTGATCAAATTCAGAGACATCTGGATATTGATCTATAGCCACGGCGAGAGCTTGCCCGTTATTATAATCAGCCTTCCCCTGCTCTTTTCTCTGATAAAAATCAAAGATGGATTTTTGAATATTTTTCTTTGCTACATATTGCAAGCCGTCAGGGTTATTTTTCTGTAAATCATACTCTGATTCTTGCATATCTCGCACATCACCCGAGCGCAAGCTTTCGTCATCCAGATAAATAGTAAATCTTAGTCTGCCACCCTCGACAGTTGACATCGAGTCCAAAGCTAATTCATCATCTGATATATATACATTATCAGGAATATTCACAAAATTTTCAACAGCGAACCGTTCCGCCACATCATAACCAATGTGGAATTTTCTATTTTCGCTATTAAGTTTTTCAAGATATTTGCTTACATATTTATCATTTAGAAACTCAGCGGTTTCTTTCTCAACTTGCTCCATAGTTAAAGGCTCATGTTTTTCGCCGTTATCATTTGCGATTTTCAACATATTTTCCGTAGCATTAAAAGCCGCCTGTCGATCTTCTGGTGAAAAATATTTATCCATGCTCGCTGAATCAATTTTCTCCGAGTTATTTTTGTTATCATCGACACTTGGTTTCGTCGCATCAATCTTCCAACTCTCTGCATTTGGATTAGATTCTTGGTTATTATTGCTAATTTTTTCTGACATTTTATACCTTTCATTGTTAGATTATGCAAATATCTTAGCACAATTTTGATAAAAGTCAATACGTTAACGTTTTAATATCTCCCAACCAAATCCTGAACGTTATTCTTTCTCTCTTATTAACGGCATCGTCGCGCAACGGAATGATCCGCCTGAACTTATTGGTATACTAAATTTAGTCGGAATAGGCTTGAACGAGTTTTTTGTAAGCTCTTTTATTAGCCTTTCTTGGCGTTTTTCTACAAAAACTTGCTTGTCGCCAACGCTAAAAACATTCGCTGCGAGCGCTGCATATTCAGATCTTTTTAATGTGATCAATCTCTCAAAATACTTTTTGATGAGCGCGCGTGAGGCGGGCATGATCGGATCAAAATGAACAATCGCCGTGTCCTCTGATATTGGATTAAAAACACAGTCAAGATGCGTTACTTGCGCTTCGGGTTGCATATATATCGGTTGAACATTGAATTTATTGCCAAATTTTTTATCCCATTGCTCCTGCATCAACCTTAGACCATATTTATTCGTGAATTGCCCGCCCTGACCAACAAAAATTGTGCCATTATGAACAATTACATCGCCACCTTCCAGTATAACTGGGATATTTTGCTTATCTCTCACCGCTTCGGCATACCAAGTGAATTTATTATCATGAATAAGATCGTATATGTTTCCTGCCGTGCTTAATATGTCAGGCGGTCGAGTGGTAATGCCATTGTCTGCGCCCCTATCGATTCCACCCAATACAAAAGTATCATCGACAACCATAAATGGATCGCGCAAAAATGGCCAGTGGATGCCAGATAACTGCGTTTTGTTTGCAAGGATCACATCGACACCGAGGCTTTTTAGCTGACCAATGAAGCCCTGATGATCGGGATTTTGTCTATCAGACATATAAACGCTCTTTAACGGAGCGTATTCGTTCTGAATATTTAAATCTATCTCTTTCACGCTCATATAGTGGTATTTTATCACAAAAATTATAGAATGTCAACATCTTTTGTCTTGATCTCACGTATCACATTTTTATTTTCTCACTCATCCCACCAGCACGAATATGTAGAATATTGACTTTATTACCGTCAATATTGTAATAAACCGAATTTTTCCGCATAATCAAGATTTTACGAATACCGCGGTTTTCGTCGTATAATATACCACCGATCGCGCGTTTCAACAAAACTTTTTCCGACTCGCGACGAATTTTATAAACGATTTCCCGATCAAAATCATTGTCATACAGATATTTCGCGATCCGTTTTAAATCGTTTTCCGCGTTCGTCGTAAAAACCACTCGGTATTTCGGCATTTATTTTTCCAATTCGGCAAAATACTTTTTTATATGATCATCAACTTCGTTTGGTGTATAAAATCGACCGTTTTTAATGTCGTTAAGTCCCCGATCAATCGCCGCGTCAATTTTAGCTTTTTCCTGTTCCGCATGGCGACGGGCAATAAAAACTTCCTCTAAAACCGCCACTTCGGCAAACGGAGCGGTCATGATAAATTTTCGAACAGTAGATTCACTCATATCCATATTTTAGCAAAAGTTCAATCGACGGTCAAATCTGCGTAGTAATTTCCGCGCCGTTTTCCGTGATCAAAACCGTATGCTCAAAATGCGCCGCCAGCGAGCCGTCGCGAGTGCGAATTGTCCAGCCGTCGTCGTCTTGCTTCACTTTCC
>JAISHL010000051.1 GCA_031262565.1 Candidatus Nomurabacteria bacterium
AATTATATTTGGGTAATTCATGAACAGTTGCTTTTTGTTGGAGCTATAATCGGTGGCGCTGTTGGTCTTTGGCAGTTTAATCGTAACAGAAAAGACGATAAATTAAACAATGAATTATCTGGTGCTCCTGATTTTTTCTTTACTGCACCGAACAAGTGCAAGAGATTTAGTATTGGTTTTTGTGATTACGACGGCGATTTTATGCCAAAGATTGCAACGAGTTGCGATGGGCAATGCTCGGCATATTGGTTCAATATGGTAAATTGCGGAAAATTCGCTGCCCGAAATGTAAAGATTGTCGTAATAACAGAAAGCGAAAAGAATAATATCCTTGATATTGACCGCACTCGTTGGAAAAATATTGATTTTTGGGGTGGCATGCCGATTGCATCTTCTGAACAAAAGGGCGACTTGATACCCGTATGCACCAATTTAAACGAAATAGATATAAAATCAGCAGATAAATCCATATATGTTTTAATTGAATTTCAGTCCGATTACTCTAAAATAGTATACAAGCGAATATATAAGTGGTGCATAACTGATTCTACTGATAATCATAGTGATGACACTATGCATCAAGCAAATAATTCATACACTAAAAAAGATTTTATCACTGGATTAAAAAATGATTTTGTTAAAAAGTCAGACGCAAACAAACCTGATACGTCAGAGCATAAAAAACTTAAAATCACAGTTATAGACAGTATTGGAAAAGAGTTTCATGATTTGCGTCTTAATAGACCTGTTTTTATGCATGATGTTAAAACCCTTTGTTCATCGTCCAGTAATAAAACACGGGTGATGAAAAAACTAAAAACAAGATTATTAAAAACAACATCAAAAAAGTTATCTATGAATGAATGGCTTTTTGATTACTAAAAGTATGCTCAAATCGTTCCGTTTCTGATGATTTCAAAGAGAAGCCGAGAGTAATAATCGCTTGTGTGTTGTAATAACGAGTTTCGTAAAGTTTTCCGTCTTCCGCACGGTGCGATAAAACGGAACTAACTGCCTTGCGGTCAAGTTTTTTAGTGGCGTAAAGTTTCAGTAAGTGCCTTGTAATAGTCGGTCGTCCCACCCCATATAATTTTGCGATTTCTTTGGCGGTCATCATCACATTTGTATTGTGTTTAATAATGGCGATTTCGGAACCAACTGATTTTTTATAGGTGTCGGGGACTAATTCGCTAACTAATCGGATTTCATCACTCATTTTATTGCTCTTTAATAGTTTTGATAATTTGTAAGACATCGTGATGATGACTTTCAGATAAAATGCCAAACATTTTCAGAACTTCAAGTAAGACATTGATATTATCTTTTGTAATATCAAAATATGCCAGTTCTTTTGTTTCTGCAACGCGACCGACCAGTGGTTCGCTAGTCGCACGAAGTTCTGTGATCGGAAAACATAAATATAACATCGGCATCGTGCCTACCGCCCGTTGTTTTTCCGTTATTTTTATCTCTGTAATAATTTCATATTTTCCGAAACTATGGACTAATAATGGGTATTTTACGAGAGTGTAGAGAAAATCAAAATCGTTAATCTTCTTATTGACGAATTCGTCGCGGTTAATTCTAATTTGTGAGTTATTATCAATTAAATCTTCGGTTTTGATAGAATTGAGATATTTTGTAATTTCATCTAAATCGGCATCTGTTATGATACCCCATTTGTAAAAATAATAGACATATTCAGATAATTCATATAATGATTTTTCTTTGCCATTCGCTCCAATAAATGAGGTCTCTGACAAGGTGCTATCTTTTAATTTTTCGGTTTCTTTCTTGACTACGTCATAGCCAATTTGCCATTCGACATAATTACTCAACTTAAATCCGTCTCGCTTTGCGGCAACAGGTATTCCGTAGTCATTTAATATAGAGCGGTTTTTTATTCTAATTTTTCCACTAACTGCCGTTAGTGAAATTGGCACTTCTAACTTCTTCTCGTTTTTGTTAATTATAATTTTTGGCATGTTTTTCTCCTCCTATCAATTTATTAAAATACTCGTCAATTTTCTGTTTGGCGTTTTCAACCTCATGAAACTTAAATTTTCCTCTTAGAACAGGGTTATTATTGACACTTTCATAAATAAAACAATCCCTGATTTTCTTGAACTCATCGTTATCTATTATTACATCGCAGTTGCCGAGATAAAAAGGCAATTCGTCAATATAATTCTTAAAAACGTCAATGTAACAATAATACGGCAATTGTTCTAGTGGCACATAAACTGCATTATACTCGCTGTCTATAAAGGTGCGGTTTCGCCGCAACGCGTTAATATCTCGCAAGGTGTAAAATTTTGCAACAGCATTTTTATCTCCGCCATATTTTTTGTTGGGGTATTTTTGGACATAATTTACTATGGTATCAAAATCAGTTAATGCAAAAGTGCCGTCATCTTTTACCTTAAAACGATAATCTTTGATAAAATCATAATCCATGCCATTTTTATCTCGTTTATAGAGTGCGATAACGATTGGAAATGCCGTTCCGCGAGAAGTGTCTGAAAATTCATGGCTACTTATTACAAGGCTGTCAACCAGTTTATAATTTTTTGCAAAATTTTTAAGTAAAGCAAAATTTGCCTTTTTTATCAGATATGATAATGGATGCAGAACGCAAACATAATCTGCCGACAATTTATCATAAGAAAGCAGAAAAGACATGCCGAGATCACGAGTTTTGATGTCTTGGTCAATATTTTCAGTAGTCTTTCTGTCTTTAATATTGTGGCGTAAAATCGAAGTAGTGTCATTATAAGGAGGATTCCCGACGATAACTAACTTTTCTTCTAATGAAAGATTAAACTGTTTGCGACTAACGTTTTTTAGCGAATTGCATTCAACAAACTCTGCTTTTGTAGTCTTTTTTGCTTCATCTATCGCCACATTATCAATATCGGCTCCAATCGTGCGAGATTTTGGGTTAATGTTAAGAAAAGAGCCGTAACCGCAAGAAGAATCGAGAACTGTATAATCATTGAGTTCTCCGACATTTTCTCTCAAAATTTCCCGAGCGATTTCAACTAAATGCTCGGGCGTATAAAAACTCCCCAAATCAATCTGAGTTTTATGATTGAGATGTTTTTGACTTTTTCCCATATCTAAAATTATAGCATAATTTAAAACTAAAAAATCCGCCACGTAGACGGAAATTTACTAATTTTGGCACGGGCAGCAAGGATCGAACTCGCGACCTCTGGTTTTGGAGACCAGCGCTCTACCAGCTGAGCTATGCCCGTATGAAAAGATTGTAACACATTTTTTATAATAAAAATAGTATTGCATTTTGATTTCGCTTGCGTTAAAATATTTGGAGTATGAACGAGAAGGCGGGTATATACAAGATATGAAAGTCCTGATGCTTGGGTGGGAGTTGCCACCATACAACAGTGGCGGACTTGGAGTAGCCTGTTTTCAGATGTCAAAAGCCTTGGCGCGGCGTGGCGCGAAGGTTCGTTTTGTTTTGCCCTACTCTGCCGAGCATCCTGATGCCGAGGAGTTTATGGACGTTTGCCATGCGGAAGATATACCGCCACTGATTGACGAAAATGGGAATTATATCGCGATGGGCGCGTATTCGGGTTGTTGCACTTGGTGTAGCGGTTCACGCACTTGCGAGCATGTTTATAAATACGGTTCGGGCTTTGTTGAAGCGACGCGAAAGTACGCCGAGCAGGTTGATAAAATGGTTCGTCGTAAGAAAATGCAGCCACATGTTGTTCACGCGCACGATTGGCTGACGATGGAAGCTGGTGTTCGTGTAAAAATAGCGACTGGCGCACCTCTAGTCGTGCATGTTCATGCGACAGAATTTGATCGCGCGGGCGGACAATATGGCAATCCTCTGATTCACGAGATTGAATATCATGGCTTGCAACTTGCTGATCGAATTATTGCGGTTTCACAGATTACCAAAGATATAATCGTGCGCGAATATCATATTCCAGCAGATAAAATTGAAGTCATTCACAATTCGCTTGACCCCGACGAATTGGCGCGCACTACTGTCGGAACGAATAATTATACTTATATCAGAGAGATGAAAAGCCGAGGTTATACTATCGTAACGAATATTGGTCGTTTGACTATTCAAAAAGGTCTGATGTATCTTGTTGAGGCGGCGGCGCTGGCGGCATCTCGCAATCCAAAACTACTCTTCGTAATTTCTGGCACTGGCGAGCAACGCGACGAATTGATTGCACGCGCGGCGGATTTGGGAATTTCCGATCGAGTCATCTTTACGGGCTTTGTTCGTGGTGCAAAATTCCGCGAGCTTTATGAGATTTCTGATATTTTTGTTATGCCAAGCATATCAGAGCCATTTGGTCTAACCGCGTTGGAGGCGGCGCATTATGGCAATGCGGTTCTTTTGTCGAAAACCTCTGGTGTAGGCGAAATTTTGGGCAATGTTATGCGATTTGATTATTGGGACACGCGAAAATTGGCTGATGAGATTATAAATATTTCGCTAAGTCCTGCCCTGAAAACCGAGCTTATCGACAACGTCATGCGGGAATATTTGAAGTTCAGCTGGTATGATGTCGCTGAGAGAATTATGGGAGAGTATCAAAAAGTAGCACGTCGCAATTTTAATAAAAAGCGCATACATCAATTAAGAATGGAGGTAAATTATGCCTAAGTCAATACAACTATATCTACACGTTCATCAGCCGTGGCGCGTGCGACACTACTCGGCGTTCGACACTGGTTTTGATCATAATTATTGGCATGAAACCGCTCGTCATTCTGGAGCGGATAATGCTAGAATTTTGCGTAAAGTTGCCGAAAAATCATATCTGCCGACCAATGCGGTTCTCTTGGAAATGCTGAATCGTCACCCAGAATTTAAGCTTTCAATGTCGATCACTGGAACTTTTATCGAGCAGTGTGAGCAATATATGCCCGAGCTACTTGACTCGTTCCGCGCGCTAGTGAAAACTGGGCGAGTTGAAATTGTTGGCGAAACATATTATCACTCGCTGGCGTTTTTCTATGATCGTGGCGAGTTTGATCGACAAGTTGCTATGCACTCAAACAAAATCAATGAGATTTTTGGCGTGCGACCGACGAGTTTTCGCAATACCGAGTTGTCTTATAATAACGACCTCGGTAAGTGGGCGGATTTGCACGGTTATAAAGCGGTTTTGGCGGAAGGTTGGGATAAAACTTTGGGTTGGCGCTCGCCGAACTTTATGTATCAACCGATTGAGGCGCGCAAAACGAAATTACTATTGAAGAATTATAAACTATCTGATGACATGGCGTTTCGTTTTTCAAATCGCGGTTGGAGCGAGTGGCCATTGACAATGGAAAAATACGCGCAGTGGCTAGATGCGGAAGATGCACCGCTGATTAACTTGTTTATGGATTATGAAACTTTTGGCGAGCATCAGTGGGCTGATACGGGAATTTTCGACTTCTTAAAACAGTTGCCGCACGAGTGGTTAAAGCGACCAGAGCATACATTTATGACTATTAGTGAAGCGGCAAGCACGTTTGATGCGTCGGATCGAGTTGATGTAACACATACGACAACTTGGGCGGACAGCGAGCGCGACCTTTCAGCGTGGTTAGGTAACCGCATGCAACAGGAGTCGCAGAGTTATATTTACTCAATTGGTGCAGATGTTTTGGCGACCGAAGATATAAATTTGATTGGTGACTGGCGCAGATTGACAACTTCCGATCACCCATATTATATGTCGACAAAATACTGGAACGACGGCGATGTTCACGCATATTTCTCGCCGTATTCATCACCTTACGACGCATTTCTCTACTTTATGAACGCTTTACGCGATGTGCGTTTTCGCTTATTGAAACATCAAGAAAGGCGCGGAAGATAATGTTAAAAAGAGGTGGGAGGTAAATTATGGCGCGACCAATAATTCTTTCTAATGGCGAAATGGCGGTTGGATTAAATACGACTGGGCTTGTTCACGACCTGTATTATCCCTACGTCGGCATGGAAAATCACACTTCTCAGCGTGCGACTCGCCATAAAATCGGGCTATTTGTTGATGGCGCAATTCATTGGCTGGACGACGGGACTTGGCAAGTGAAGCAAAAATATTCACTTGGCAGTATGGTTGGCTGGACGACTGCGACGAATGAATGGCTGGGAATTGCAGTGTCGTTTCAAGATTTTGTGGCGCACGACATGGATGTTTTTGCTCGCAATATTCACGTTGTGAATTTGACTGATCGTCAGCGTTCGGTTAAATTATTCCTTCATCAGGCTTTCATTATTAAAGAATCGGCTGACGGACACGATACGGCGCAATATTTACCAGCGATGAACGGCAATGAACAAGCGATTTTGCACTATAAAGGCGATCGTGCTTTCGTGATTGGTGGTAAAAATATTCAGACTGGTGCGACTTTTGATAGTTTCAGTATTGGCTGCTTTGGTAATTTTGGCGATGAGCGACGTGACGGCGTTTGGCGTGACGCGGAAGACGGCGAATTATCGCGCAATCCTGTGGAACGCATTCAAACTGACAGCATTTTGCAGTTTAATTTGGAGCTTGCCTCGCATGATTCGGCTCGAGTCCATTATTATCTGTCGGCTGGCAAAACTATTTTTGAGTCGCAAAAAACTTTCAATAAATTTTGCAGCAGAGATTTGTTGACTTGGCTGGTTGATACGCGAAATCATTGGCATAAATGGCTAGCGCCAGCGGAGCGAATCGCCGAGGTTAGTGTTGCGCCAGAATATCGCGAAAATTTCCTGTCTTCCCTGCTAACATTAAAATCCATGACGGATCGACGTGGTGCGATAATGGCAAGTCTTGACACGGAAATGTTGAATTATACGCGCGACGCGTATGTCGACTGTTGGCCACGCGACGCTTCTTATGCTATGGAGGTGTTTTTGCGACTCGGATATATGAACGAAGTTAAGCAATATCTTGATTTTATGCGAAGCGTTTTGACTGATGATGGCTATTTCTGTCAGATGTATTTGCCCGATGGCTCGGTTGGTCCAAATTCACATGCGTGGATGCATGACGGCGAGGCAATTCCGCCTATTCAAGCTGACGAAACTGCTTCGGTCTTGCTACTATTTGCAAAAGCCGTCAAATTAGCAGTGCGCCGTGGCGGAAAACTAAGTGAGTGGCGCAAATTATATGAAGAACTAGCGCGTCCGTTGGCGAATTTTCTATCAGATTTTATTGATCCTGTTACAAAACTGCCTCGCCCGTCATATGAGCTTTGGGAGGTTCGTTTTGAAACAACAACTTATACAACTGCGATAACTTTCGGCGCGTTGAATGCGGCGGCT
>JAISHL010000005.1 GCA_031262565.1 Candidatus Nomurabacteria bacterium
TACCGCCAGTTCAGCCACCCGTTCAGAATCCGCTGACGCAACCAATTCAGCCACAACAACCTCAACAGCAACCAGCACCAACACAAAGCCCAGTTATCAACCTTGACAATTTGGTCGCAGAAAATCCGAACGTCAACTCACTATTTCCACATCAGTAATTTTGGCGCGAATTGTGATACAATATTTCTTAAAAGAATGGAGTTTTAATTATGGACGAGATTATTGCATTTTGTAAACGGCGCGGATTTGTTTATCAGGGGTCGGAGATTTATGGCGGTATGGCTGGACTTTATGATTTTGGACCTTATGGCGTGCAACTTTTGAATAACATCAAAACAGAGTGGCGACGTGCGAATGTGCAGATGAAGCAGAATTACGTTGAGATTGACTCGGCGATATTCAAAATGCCAGAAACTTGGGTGGCGAGCGGGCATGTTGGCGGTTTTGCTGATCCGTTGTCGGAGTGTAAAAAGTGCCATACGCGCATTCGGGTTGACAAAGAACTTGGTAAAATCGGCGTAGAAGCTGATGAAAAGATGAGTGAAAAAGAATTGCAGGAGATTTTTGACGTAAATAAGGCGAATATCAAATGTCCGCATTGTGGCGCGAAAGACTGGACTGAGCCGAAAATGTTTAACCTGCTCGTAAAGTCAAATCTTGGCGATTTTACAGGAAAGGGTGAAACACCAGTTTATTTGCCAGGTGAGGCGTGTCAAGGAATTTATTTGAATTATAAAAATATCGTTGATACAACACGAGTTAAAGTTCCATTCGGTGTGGCGCAGATCGGCAAAGCGTTTCGCAACGAGATCAGCCCGCGCAATTTTCTGTTCCGTTGCCGCGAGTTTGAGCAGGCGGATACGCAATATTTTGTTCGCCCGCACGAAAACGAGGAGGCTTATCAGAAAATCAAGCAGGAGCGGTTTGATTGGTATGTGAATTTGGGTGTGAAAGCGGAAAATTTGCGATTCAAGCAGCACGAACATTTGGTTTTTTATGCGAACGACGCGTGGGATATCGAATATAATTTCCCGTCGTATGGTTTTGATGAGGTTGAGGGGATTCACGATCGCACGGATTACGACTTGACGCAACATATGAAGTTTTCTGGGGTGGATTTGAATTATACCGACCCGACGACGGGCGAAAAATACATTCCGTGGATTTTGGAAACTTCGGTTGGTATGGGGCGCATGTTCTTGACGTTTTTGTCAGATGCTTATACAGTTGAAAAAGTCGGCGACAATGAGCGCGTTGTTTTGAAGCTTGACAAACGACTCGCACCAATTAAAGCGGCGGTCTTCCCACTACTGAAAAATAAGCCAGAATTAGTCGAAAAAGCGCGCGAAATTTACGCAAAATTGAGCGAAACGATGATGTGCGAGTTTGACGACAATGGCAATATCGGCAAGCGTTACAGGCGACAGGACGAGATTGGCACGCCAGCTTGCGTGGTGGTAGATTTTGATACGCTCGACGAAAATTCGCCAAACTTTGGCACGGTGGCGGTGCGCGATCGCGACACGATGGAGCAGACGAGAGTTAAGACTGAGGATTTAGAGAAAGTATTATAAAATGAAAAATCAAGAAAAGCCAATTATAATAAGCGCTTGGATTTGTGCGGGCAAAACTCATTTAGTAAAAAAGAATAAAAGAGCAACTGAATTGCCAAGCGGAGATTACAAGTATATTTTAACAGATGAGCAAAAAGCCGTAGAAAATAAGGAAAGTCTTAAATCGACCAAAAGAGAAATCAATCCACTGTGGCCATCTAATTATTATGATGCAATTCTAAAAACCGCCAATGAGGGAAAATATGATATTATACTTATTGCGCCATGCATGCCATTTGAAGAGATGAGAAATTATGGAATAGATTTTTTGTTGGCGTATCCAGATCCGATTTGCAAGGAAGATTATAAGGAAAGGGCAAGACAAAGAGGAGTAAATGAGGAATTTGTTAAAAGAGTGGAAACGAATATTCAAACTGATTTTGAAGAATTTTTAAAACAGCCGAACGAAAAAATAATCTTGCAGCCAGATGAATATTTGGAAGATGCTTTAATTAGAGTTGGTATTTTGAAATAAAAATACGAGATTTTTTACCAAAGCCTTTTGATGTTGCGAATCGTTTTCGAGCATAACGATTGAAACCTAAGAAAAAAGACCAGCAGGGGCTGATCGTCTTTCTATGGTACACTCGATACGATTCGAACGTACGACCTTTGGCTCCGCAAGCCAACGCTCTATCCAGCTGAGCTACGAGTGCATTATCTTGAATTTTATATCTGGTCGGGGTTAAAGGACTCGAACCTTCGACCTCACGGTCCCAAACCGCGCGCGCTACCAACTGCGCCAAACCCCGATAGACTATGCAATTATATCAGGTTGTGTAAAATTTCGCAAGATATTGTATTTTTATATAAATATGTTATAATATAACAAAGCGAGTGATTTTAAGTAGACTAGGAGTATAGATTATATAATGACTAAAAAGTTTAATGTTGGTTGGGGTTTAACTAACAAGTGTAATATGCGTTGTCAGTTTTGTTATAGTGAAGATGCTCGACATGAGTTACAAGAATGTAATATATCTGATTGGAAAAATTTTGCGGACAGGAATCATGCGTTTATCGATAGTATAAACTACGGAACAGGCGAAAATGCTATTCTAGATGATTTTTTCTATTTTGCTAAATATATGAAGCAAAAATATCCTGAGATACGCCAGTCGTTAACTACTAACGGTTATATTAGCGAGAGAACAAAAACTAATCCGCAGTTTAAGGATATTTTTCAAGATTGTATTGACGAGGTGGACGTATCAGTTGATTTTTACAATAAAGAAAAGCACAGCGAGTTTCGTGGTCAGCCTAACGCATATGATTGGGCGATGAATACACTACATATAGCCAAAGAAATGGGTAAACTTGCTACAATTGTTTTTGTTGGTTTTAATGAAACTTGTGACGAACATAACTTAGTGGGCTTATTTGAATTAGCAAGACAGAATGATGCGTTTTTGAGAATGAATATTTATCGACCAGTTAAAGAGTCTAAAATAATTAGCGATAGATTTATATTATCATATGACAAATTAAAGCAAACATTGCAATATGTGAATAATGAACAGGAAATAGTCTCGTTGAGTGATATGTTATTAGGCAATGTTTTTACTGGAGACACTTCAATCGAAGATAATACAGGTAAAGATAGCATCCGCATATTACCAGACGGAACAATTTGTCCATCGACGTATTTAATAGCCGAAAAATATCGTAAAAATATAAGTATACATAATGCAGATTTATCGACACTTAAATTTGACCAGTTTAACGACATTGAGATTCCAAAAGATTGTGCTGGCTGTAAATACGAAAAATCGTGTCGAGGTGGCGTGTATGATAGGCGAATCCTATGGTATGATACTTTTTCTGAACGCGACCCATATTGTCCAATGCAGAACGGAGACGCTTTACCTGAACAATTATTTCGTATTAGAAATCACATAGGTCGAGTTTCGGTTCATGATGGTTATTTGCCAACATTATTTTTTAAACCGAAGGATTAAAGTGGAACAATGCAGTAAAAAGCAGTTTGTTAACGGGGTAATGATTGATGATAATGGTCAGATTAATCATGTCAATATTGAAGTAGATCATGGTAAGATTGTCCGATTTTCGGATATAATTAATTATGATAATGATAGTCAAATAATAGATTTGAACAACAATCTTATTATTCCAACTTTTAATAATCAACATCTACACTTGGGCGAAACTATCTATCGTCCACTACCGCGAAAGATGGGACTATTGGCATATATTTCATACACCGAGCAGAGAAATAAAGAATTTGGTGATCAAGGTGGATTATTGCGTAGAAAATCAGTTCATGAAACATTATTAGAGTGTATAAAGAATGGGACGACAGAAATTAATACAATTCGTAATGATGATATGATAGGTAATTTTCCAATTAAGGCGAGATGTGGTTATCCGATAATGCAGAGCTATAAGCTAAAAGCATTTATTGAAAATGGAATTGAGGGATTTGATCATTTTTATGAGCAGTGTCTAAAAAATAAATTGGAGCCTGGCGTATTTTTTCACTCGTTTTATATGAACGATGAGAGAACTATCGAACTGACGAGGCAAATTATTGGTAAATACGGCTGTTTTTTCGCTGCTCATATTGCAGAAGACTTGGAAAGCGAAGTGATAGTTAGTCAAAAATGGAATGGGTGCAATTCAATGCAATTATTAAGAAAGTTTGATTTATTATCTACCAAAACAACACTAGTTCACTGCGGCTATATTAAAGAGAAAGAATTAGAATGGATTCGAGATAGCGGAAGTAGCGTTGCGATTTGTCCATTATCAAGCGATACGCTACTTACAAAAACTGCCGATCCAGTTACTATGGAAGATATGGGAATAAAGTGGAGTATCGCGACCGATGGACTAGCGTCTGGATTGACGGCTAATCAAATTGATCAGGCTAATCATTTAAAAACGTTATTCCCAGAACTAACATACAATCAATTATTGAAAGCTATTACAGTCGATCATAACTTAAGCATAAATCAAGACGCTACATTTTTAACTTATAATACTGATTCGGTCGATGAAATTTTTAAGAAAAATTTACCAATACAATCAATTTATGTTAAAGGAGAATATTATGAACAAAATTAAAATGACCTGCGGCGGATCGGATATTATTTTTACAACAAACTCTCAAAAAATGACGGAATACTTTATGACCGATCAAGAGCAAATACCAGAGACAATTCCAGGTATAAAGATGACTCAATTAAATAGTTCGGATGACACTTCTGAGCTACCGCGATTACAATATATAGACGCAAAAGATCGTAACGCTAGTATTGATCCAATAAAAAATCAAGCTGAAATTTCAGTTCCTGAGCGTGAATTATATATTCCTGATCTAGTCTATTTAGCATTATCAATGTTTGCTAAGGAGCTAAATAAAAACGATAAATATTTTATTCATGCTGCTGTTATTGAAAAAGATGGACTAGGCACGGTTATGTCTGGCGAACCTGGATCTGGTAAAACAACGCTTGCATTGCAATTTTGTATGAAGAATGGATATAATTTCGTTGCTAATGATCGTGCAATAATGGGGCTTAAAAACGGCATTCCAAAAATTTATAATGGTACTATGCAGACACATATTCGCTTAGGTGTTATCCATCAGTATTTTCCAAAACTTATTCCAAAAATCGATCCAGTAAAGATACAACAGCCATGGAATAATAAAATATACATCAA
>JAISHL010000058.1 GCA_031262565.1 Candidatus Nomurabacteria bacterium
ATTTGTCATGAAGGACGCGTATAGTTTTGCGCGAAATCAGGACGAGCATAGTGAGATTTATGAGAAAATGGCGACGGCGTATTCGCGAGTTTATGATCGTTTGGGATTGGGTGAGATTACTTTTCGCACGAAAGCTGACGGCGGATATTTTACTGATCGCAACAGTGATGAATATCAGACTTTGAGCGCGCTTGGCGAGGACACACTTTATCATGTTCCAGACACTGATCTCTGGTATAATGAGGAAATTGCGCCAGCGGAAGCGCCAAAAGTCAAGCAGGGTGACGTGGCGGAAAAATCGCTGGAAAATATCAAGGCGGACGGCGTAATTGGTGTTGACGAACTTGTTAAACATTTGAATGTGGCGACCGAATTGACGACAAAAACCATGATTTATCAGACAGATAGTGGGGAAATTGTCGCGGCGGCGGTGCGTGGCGGATATGATATAAATGAGATTAAATTACGCAAAGTTGTCGGCGCGAAGAGTCTGAAATTGGCGGATGCGGAAACGATTAAGCGCGTGACTGGTGCGGAAATTGGTTATGCAGGACTTTTGAATTTACCTGATAGCGTGCGCATTGTGGTTGATGAATCTTGCGCCGATCGAGTGAATTTTGAAATGGGGAACAACGTGACTGGCGAACATACGATCAATGTGAATTGGGGTCGCGATTTGAATGAGCCAGAGCGATATTATGACGTTAAAACTGCCAAAGCGGGTGATTTTCATCCAGAATCGGGTAAAGTTTATGAGGTAGAAAAAGGCGTGGAAGTTGGTAATATTTTCTCACTGGAGAGTAAATATCCTGACGCGTTGGGGCTGTATTATTCGGACGACAACGGCGAACAACAACATATTGTGATGGGTTGTTACGGGATTGGCGTTTCGCGTTTGTTCGGCGTGATCGCGGAGATTTTCGCGGACGATCGCGGGTTAATTTGGCCAGAAAATCTCGCGCCATTCAAAGTTTGTCTGATTCAAATTGGCGACGATGAGACGGTAAAAAATGCTGTCGAGAAACTTTATAAAGATTTACAAAAAAGCGGAATTGAAGTGTTGTGGGATGACCGCACGACGGCGCGACCAGGTGAAAAATTTGCCGACGCTGACCTGATGGGAATTCCACATCGCGTGGTGATTTCGCAGAAAAATCTTAAAACTTGCCATTCCGAACTTGTTTCGGAATCTCAAGAAAAGAATGAGGAGATCCTGAAACTAGTTCAGGATGACAAAAATGCTAAGTTCATTGAATACAAGTCAAGAAAATCTGGCGAGGCAGAAATGTTGACCGTTGACGAACTTTTTGCTAAACTTGGCGCATAGAATTTGACGATTGAAAATTAAGGAGGGAATAATATGAGTAAGAAACTTTTTCATTTAACAAAACAGGGTAAGCGTAATCTGGAAGCGGAGCTAGACGAACTGGTTAATACGCGACCAGCGATTGCTCAGCGCATTGCGACGGCGCGCGAATTTGGCGATCTTTCAGAGAACGCAGAATATTCGGCGGCGCGTAGTGAACAGAGTCAAACTGAGGCGCGAATTGCGGAGATTCAGAATATTTTGGAAAATTCCGATTTAATTGAGGAAAAAATTGACGGCAAAATCGGCTTGGGCGACGCTGTTAAATTGCGCGCCAACGACAAGGATTATGAGTTTACTGTGGTTGGAGCAGTTGAGGCTGACCCGTCGAGTGGCAAAATTAGTAATAAGTCGCCACTGGGCGAACAACTTATCGGTAAAACTGTCGGCGAACATGCCATCGTGACAACTCCAAAAGGTGAGTTGAATTACGAAATCATTGAAGTCCGTGGCTAAAATCTGTCAAAAATTCTGCTGAAAAATCTTGCGAAAAAAGCAAAAGCGTGATTAAATGGTTATGTTAAAAATAATCTGAATTAGGAGAGACATGAACCCAAATCAGCAGAATCCGTTTGTTTCGCCGTCGCCGACTGCTCCGAGTCTGACGCGACCAATTAGCCCAACGCCGTTGAGCAGTGCGCCAGTGGCGAATAGCGTGGCGGCAAGACCTATTCCGACGCAGCCACAAAGACCAACTTTTACGCCACCAGCTCATCCAGCGGTAACTATGGACGGGGTTCGTCGACCAGTCGCGCCAACTGCGCCACAACAAACTCAGCCCGCGTCTGCTCAACCAGTAATTCAGCGCGCGCCACAATTTCAAACTACCGCAAAACCGTTCACGACTCCGATTCTGCAAACTCCGTTGGCGCCTAAGCCTACACCGTCACCACTGTCAACGGCCACAGCGTCAAGTTCGTCAACTATACCAGCGACGCAACCTGTGCCTAATTCAAACTTCACTCCATCGACAACTTTACCATTGCCACCATCAGGACAACCGTCAAGTATCAATGCCGCTTTGTCGGAGCTAAACGCGTCAGTAGTGCAAAACCAGCCAGCGCCACTTTTCCCGAATCAGCCAAAAACTTCGTCGCATACGTCTTTGCAAAGTCGGATCAATGCGCAGACCGCGCCGACTTCTGCACAAAATCCTGCATTAAATTCCACACCAAATCCCGTGCAGACATTGCCACAATTTAATAGTAACCCAACTTTTCAGCCGATTCAGCCGTCGGCGCAACCAGATTTTACGCCACCAGTAACTTCACCTATAATTCTAAAAAATAATGGATTCAAGCAGAAAATGAATAAGAAATTACTGATTATGATCGGCGCTGGCGTGGGGCTAGTCGCAATATTCTTACTAGTTTTATTCTTGGTGATTTTGCCAGGTGATTCAATTAGAAATGTTGAACAACTTAAAACTGCGCTTAGTGAGAAAAAACCGATTAACTGCACAATCACAAGTGGTTCAAGTGAGGTGTTGCTGCAAACCGACAACGAGTGGGATCATCTGCGGATGAAAATGAAAGACATGAACGTTTTGTCGATTAAGGACGATTATATCTACACTTGGTATGACGACAATAGTTATGGCAATCGCATTAAATACAGCGAGTCGATTTTTAATTCGCTATCAAATAGCATTCCGCAGAGTGCAGAGCTTGGGTCTAATGAAAAACTAAGCTGTAAGCCGAGTAATCAAGCGGATTTCAATATGCCGAGTGGCGTGGAGTTCTAGAAAATAAGTGTGTGATATAATGTAGGGTATAAATAATATAAGGAGTAGAGAATGAATAATCAACCAATGCAAGCACCAATGATGCCAGTGACGAGCCAACCGCCAGTTACGCCAACACCAGTTATGCCACCAGAGCCAAATAAATCAAAGAAAGGTATGATGATTTGGTTAATTACAGGCGGCGTGGCGCTTATCGCGGTAATTGTTACGATAATTTTGGTTATCACTTTGAGTGGCGGAATTACGCCAAAAGATTATTTGGCAGCGCAAGAAAAAGCGCAAGAAATTGTAAACTCGGTAGAGGACGTAACGGATACTAATGCGAGCATTACAACCACTACAACTCAATCCGACATTGACGAGATGGTAGAATCCTTGGAAGGTCTTAAAAAGTCGATGATGTCCGATATAAAAAGTCTAGGTAATGAAAAAGCAGTTAAAGAAGATGAAACTGCTGCCGACATGTATAAATCCCTTAAAGCCAGCGCTGAAAAATATAATGAAAGCGTAGGTGTCGTAGCTGAGGTTTATGAGCAGTTTGGTCCAGTATTGATTGAAATGTTTGATTTAGGTAATGAGTTTTCTACGATAACAAGCCAAGATCAGATTAAGGCTTATAGTGAAAGATTGCGAGATCTTGCCGATAAGATGGCTGATATTGATGTTAGTAACAGTGAAATCAGTGGGTATGCGTCAAATATGAGTGAAGCAATGGTTGATATGGCGGATCTGCTAGATAAGATTTTGGCGGGCGATAGTAGTGCGGTGAGCGATTTAACTGACGCAGCTGAAGGATTGCAAACCGCGGCAGACGATATTGACACAGAACTGAAAGCGTTGTCGGAAAATGCAAAAGATTTTGCTAATGATCTCAATGAGCTTGGCAAATATTTGACCAAAAAAGCCAACGGCAAAGAATAGTATGTTATTTTGTCATTATCGGATTTATTCCGATAATCCAGTAATAGAATTAGATTACCCGAACGAGTCGGGTAATGACAAATGAGATGTCATGCTGAATTTAGTTCAGGGTCTATTTTGCACTTGTCATTCCGAACTTGTTTCGGAATCTATAATATAAAACTAGATTGCCACGGCGATAAATCGCCTCGCAATGACGCACATTATTAAAGTTTGTCATTGCGAGCAAAGCGAAGCAATCCTTTAGCTTACAAATTTTATAGATCCTGAAACAATTTCAGGATGACAAGAAAATGTTCGCAGCGATAATAGCCACTAGATTACTCCGCTCTGCCTATAATGACAATGTATTGTAAAAAATACATCATTTAGCACTCTTGACTCGGGAGTGCTAATGTCATATAATAGGGGGTAGTTGGCAATCGCAAAATGTGAGCGCCAAAAATAAGTTTAATAAATAAGGAGTTAATTATGGGAACAATTATCGGAATTGACCTCGGCACAACGAACAGCGCTATGGCGTATTTAGTCGCTGGCAAGCCAGAGGTAATCACAAATAAAGAAGGTGATCGCACAACACCGTCGGTCGTCGCTATTACAAAGAAAGGCGAGCGCTTGGTTGGAAAAGTCGCTCAGCGTCAGCGCGTAACCAATGCTACAAATACGGTTTATGGCATCAAGCGTTTGATCGGTCGCAAATTTAGCGACAAAGAAGTGCAAAACGACATCAAAATCATGCCGTATAAAATTGTGTCAAACAAAGGCAATGCGGCGGTTGAGTTGGACGGCAAAGTTTATAGTCCAGAGGAAGTTAGCGCGATGATCTTGGGTAAAATCAAGGCGGACGCGGAGGCATATCTTGGTCAACCAGTAACAGAGGCTGTCATCACCGTGCCGGCTTACTTTGACGATTCACAGCGCCAAGCAACCAAAGACGCGGGTAAAATCGCTGGCCTTGAAGTTAAGCGAATCATCAACGAGCCAACGGCGGCGGCTCTGGCTTACGGATTGGAAAAGAACAAAGATGAGAAGATTGCGGTGTTCGACCTTGGCGGCGGCACGTTTGACGTTTCGATTTTGGAACTTGGCGACGGTGTCTTTGAGGTGAAATCCACCAACGGCGATACACACCTCGGTGGTGAGGACTTTGACAATAAAGTCGTTAATTACTTCTTAGAACAGTTTAAGAGCGAATCGGGCATTGACCTAAGTAAAGATAAAGCGGCGATGCAACGCCTGAAAGACGAGGCTGAAAAGGCGAAAAAAGAGCTGTCGACGACAACTGAATATGAGGTCAACTTGCCGTTTATCACAGCTGACGCGGACGGTCCGAAGCACTTTGAAACGAAATTGACGCGCGCAAAATTGGAAGAATTGGTTGCGGAATATCTGGATCGATTGTCTGCGCCATGCGAAAAAGCCTTGAAAGATGCAGGAATTAAGGCGTCGGAACTCGGCGAAGTTGTGTTGGTTGGTGGTATGACACGCATGCCAGCAGTTGTAGAAAAAGTCAAGAAAATTTTCGGCAAAGATCCAATGCAAGGCGTGAACCCAGATGAAGTCGTGGCGGTTGGCGCGGCGATTCAGGGTGGTGTTTTGGCTGGTGATGTCAAGGATGTTCTACTGCTTGACGTGACACCGTTGAGCTTGGGAATTGAAACTATGGGTGGCGTTTCGACAAAATTGATCGAGCGCAACACGACAATCCCGACATC
The DNA here is from genome assembly GCA_031262565.1 of Candidatus Nomurabacteria bacterium. Lineage (GTDB taxonomy): Bacteria > Patescibacteriota > Saccharimonadia > Saccharimonadales > Saccharimonadaceae > WRGU01. The sequence goes on from JAISHL010000058.1 coordinate 5,747, forward strand.
AAAATCTGAAACATTCTCGACTGCAGCAGATAATCAGCCACAGGTTGAAATCCATGTTTTACAAGGCGAGCGCGAATTTGCTGCCGATAATAAGAGCTTGGGTAAATTCATTTTGGACGGAATTGCGCCAGCTCGACGTGGTATTCCACAGATTGAAGTTACCTTTAATATCGACGCGAACGGCATTTTGAACGTTACCGCGAAAGATAAAGGTACGGGCAAGGAGCAGTCAATCACGATTCAAAATTCGGGCAACTTATCCAAGGAAGATATTGCGAAAGCGCAAGCCGAGGCAGAAGCGCACGCCGACGAAGATAAGAAAAAGCGTGAATTAACTGATGCTCGAAATGCGCTTGAAAATACGATTTATCAGGCGAAGAAAATGCCAGATGAATTCAAAGACAAGATCTCCGAAGACGATAAAAAGGCGATTGAAGAAGCAGTTAAATCTGCCGAAGAGAAATTGACAGCAGAAGATAAAGACGAGCTAGAATCGGCGCAAAAAGAGTTGAGTGAAAAGATTCAGTCAATCGGCGCGAAGCTTTACGAAGCAGCGTCAAAAGAGGAAGAAGCGAAAACTGATGACAATAAAACTGACGACGAATCCAAAGATGGACCAGTTGAAGGCGAAGTTGTAGATAAATAAATCGCAATAGTTGTAGATCCTGAATCAAGTTCAGGATGACAAAAAACATAGAGCTGTCATTATCGTGGCGGCTTTTTGTTGTGTAAAAAATGACAAAAATAAAATTAGTGTTATAATGGTTATATTATGAATGAGGGTAAATCGGCAACAGTGATAACCGTGACGAATCAAAAGGGCGGAGTTGGAAAGACGACCACCGCTATAAACGTGGCGTATTTTTTGGCGAAAGCTGGCGCGCGAGTGTTGCTGATCGATTTTGATCCACAGGGCAATGCGTCGAGCGGTCTGGGGATTGATAAAAATTTGTTGAAATCCGAAACAAATCCAGACGGAAAAATGACGATTTTGGACGTAATTTCGGGCGAAGCGAAGTTGATTGACGTGATTCAGAAAACCAAATTCAAGAATTTGGACATTGCACCGACGACTTCAAAATTGGCGGACGCGGAAACTGGTTTGGCTGCGCAAGACCGTCGTTTTCAGCGATTAACAGATGCAATTGCGACAGTGAACGCAGATTATGATTTTGTTTTGATTGATTCGCCACCGAGCTTGTCGATGTTGACGGTGAATGCGTTGGTTGCGGCGCAATATGTTTTATTGCCAGTTCAGGCGGAATTTTATGCGCTGGAAGGTTTGTCGCAGCTGCTTGAAACCATGAAACTCGTGAGAAAGGGATTGAATCCGACATTGAGCTTGATTGGTGTTTTGACGACAATGATGGATTCGCGCACGGCGTTGTCGCAACAAGTTCACATTGAAATTCAAAAATTCTTCCCTGGAAAAGTTTTTGAAACGACGATTCCGCGCAATGTTCGACTGGCGGAAGCACCTTCGCACGGCTTGCCAGTTGGTGCTTACGATAAGTTCAGTAAAGGTTCACGCGCCTATAAGTCGGTGACGTCGGAAATTATCGAACGCACGGGTTGGTCAAAATAATTTTATTTTTCTAATTTTTTGTGATAAAATGGTCTTATGATTAAAAGGGGTTTAGGAAAAGGGTTTGATTCGTTGATTCCAACGGATCTGGTTGATGAAAATTTTGATCCAACAGCAGATCAGGATGGCAAAGTTTCAGATTTGCGCGTGATCGCGGTCGCTGATATTTCACCGAATCCTGACCAGCCGCGTCGCAATTTTGACGAAGAACAGCTGGATTCATTGGCGCAGTCGATCAAAGAACATGGAATTTTGCAACCGATCGTGGTCGTTCCGAAAGACGGCAAATTTGAGATTGTAGCAGGTGAGCGACGTTGGCGAGCGACAAAATTGGCAGGACTAATAAAAATCCCGACGATTGTGCGAACTTTGTCTGCGCAACATAAACTGGAAATGTCAATCATTGAGAACGTCCAGCGCGCCGATCTTAATCCTCTAGAAACCGCGACAGCTTATATAAAGTTGAAAAATCAGTTTAATCTGACGGACGGAGAGATTGCACAACGCGTCGGTAAAGCGCCCAGCACGATTTCCAACCAGATGCGGCTATTAGCTTTGCCTGATTTTGCGAAAATTGGGCTGGCGGAAGGGCAAATTACAGAGGGGCATGCACGGCAGATTTTGGCGCTATTCACGGCGGGCGGTGACGAAAAAGTGCAAAAGCAATTGTTTGACGCGATTGTTGATGACGGTTGGTCGGTGCGAAAAGCAGACCAGGTTGTGATTGGGTTTACGAACTGTGAAATTTCATCTGATCAATCTGGCGATCGCACAAAAG
>JAISHL010000014.1 GCA_031262565.1 Candidatus Nomurabacteria bacterium
ATGCGAGGCTATTCAGCAATGCTACTGGATGGAGACTTTGGTAATCTAACACCAGACCAGACTAAGGTAATGAAGGAAGTAACTAATAGTGCAGAGCATATGGCATACCTAGTAGATGATCTACTTAATGTATCACGTATTCAGTCAGGTAAGTTTATGATAGACTATTCTCTAACAGACCTAGGCAGTATAGTAGCTAAGGAAGTAGAGTTCATTCAACCTATGGCAATGTCTCACGATATTAAAGTAGAACTAACACCAATAGAACCAAACCTACCACAGCTTATGCTAGATGGTAGAAAACTATCCGAGGTTGTAGCTAACATGATAGACAATGCTATCTTCTACTCCCCAGCAGGTGAAACAGTTACAGTATCTCTAACTAAAACCCATGATGACAAGACAGACAAAGACTGGTTAGAGTTTAAGGTTGTTGATCATGGTATTGGTGTTCCAGACAAAGATCAAGCTGAACTCTTTACTAAGTTCTTCCGCGCTCGTAATGCTAGGACTAAACGTCCAGACGGCACAGGTATTGGTCTATACCTAGCCCACAAGATCGTTACTGACCAAAAGGGAGAGATCATCTTCCATAGCGTGCAGAGCAGAGGTTCGACGTTTGGGTTTAGGTTTGAGATTGGGAAGGGGCTGTTGAAAAGCGAATAAAATTACTTATCTTGAATTTGAGCGTAAATTCGCTTGTTTAATATGTAAAGTTTCTCGGTGCGATTTTCGAGTTTGTAATAATACGCGATATAAAATCCCTCCAAAATCGTCAATAATATCGCCATGATTAGCGCTGGCAGTGAGTCGACATTAAACCCGATAGACACAGAAAAAAGTCCAACCAAAACCCAGCTACCAATCATTAACCCCGCAAAAAACAACGTGATTGCCAGATGAATCGCGCGCTCATGCTGAAAATTACGCGTCATTTCCACGTGATAATCGAGCAATTCGCGTGCCAGTTTTTTGTCGTGAGTTTTATTTATCTCGGCGATTTTATCTTCCACGAATTTTTTATGCAACAAAATAGCCTTGTCCATGACAGTATTTTAACATAAGAATGATCGCAAAACAAGTTTCAAGTCAGAATTATTCGTGATATAATGGCTGTATTATGATGGATATAAAGTATATACGCGACAACGCGGAAAAAGTTCAACAGAATAACGTTAATAAGGGTTATGGCAACTTGTCGGTTGAGGAATTGCTCGATCTTGATAATGAGCGGCGTGATCTACAAACGCAAGTTGACGAATTACGTGAACAGCGCAATCAGATTTCGGCTCAGATGAAAAACGGCAAACCTGATCAGGATTTGATTGATCAGGGCAAACAGATTAAAATTCAACTTAGCGAGCGCGAAGAATATTTGCGCGCGACAGATGAAAAGTTCATGGAGCTTTTGAAAAAGTTTCCAAATATGGCGCTAGATTCCGTGCCTGTCGGTTTAACCGAGGACGAAAATGTCGAAGTCAAACGCGTCGGTGATCAACCAAAATTCGATTTTACACCACTAAATCACGCCGAGCTGGCGATTAAGCGTGGCTGGCTGGATCAGGAGCGCGCTGTAAAAGTTGCTGGTTCGCGTTTTGTTTATATGAAAGGCGATTTGGCGCGACTAGAATTTGCAATGTTTCAGTTTGGCATTGACACATTGACCGATCCAGAGAAAATTCGTGAAATTATCGAGGGCGCGGGACTGACGGGCAAAGTTTCCGAGATTCCGTTTACTTTTGTTTTGCCGCCAGCGGTCGCAAAAACTGCCGTTTTTGAAGCGACGGGGCGATTGAATCGCGCGGAAACTACTTATAAGATTGAAGATGAAGATTTGTGGTTGAATGCGTCGGCGGAGCATACTTTGTCGCCGATGTATTTGGATGAGATTTTGGATGAGAAAGATTTGCCAATTCGATTGGTTGGCTATACGACGGCGTTTCGTCGCGAAGCTGGCACTTACGGCAAAGATACCGAGGGATTTTTCCGCCTGCATCAGTTTAATAAACTCGAGATGGAGTCGTTTACGACCGCTGATAAATCTTACAACGAACACTTGTTTATGGTGGCGATTCAAGAGTATTTGATGGCGCAACTAAAATTGCCATATCGCGTGCTTGAAAAATGCACTTTTGACATTGGTCGACCAAACGCGAAAGGTGTTGATATTGAAGTTTGGTTGCCGTCGCAGAATAAATATCGCGAAACGCATACGGCGGATTATATCACCGATTTTCAGACTCGCGCCATGAAAACTCGCGTGCGCCGCGAAAATGGCGATTTGAAACTGGCGCATACAAACGATGCGACTGCTTTTTCGGAGCGACCGCTGATCGGCATAATTGAAAATTATCAGAACGCCGACGGGACAGTGACTATTCCAGAAGTTTTGCGCAAATATATGGGCAACAAAGAGGTTATTTAAACTCGACAACACAAGTATGATGATGTATAATAATTGTAAATTAAAGGAGGATTCAAAATGAGCAAAGCATTAAAAACTGAGATTTCGGCAATTCATTACGAGCTAGATGAAAAAACAGAGGTTTACGCACGTAAGAAAGTTGCGAAGTTGGTTGACTATATTCCGCGCAACGCCCGACCAAGCGCGTTTGCTAATGTTAAAATTTCTCAAATTAGTAAAAAGGACGTTCAGGACAAGTTTGAGTGCGAGATCGTTTTGACTTTGCCAGATAAGGTTTTAGTGGCGAGCAGCGAGGCGCCGTATGTTTTGGCATCAATCGACGCAGTTGAAGTAAAAATGAAGTCACAAATCGCGCATTATAAAACTGAGCGACGCGTCGACGGTGTGCGAACTGGCGGATTTGTCGCAAAATTGAAGCGATCATTGCGCCGCAAGTAATTATTGTTTTGTCATTGCGAGCGGAGCGAAACAATCTAATATACTCGTCATTCCGTAGGAGGCGAAGCCGATACTTGTTTCGGATGCTCCATGGATTTTGTCATGCTGAATTTATTTTAACATCTACCTTATACTACATTGTAGATCCTGAAACGAGTTCAGGATGGCAAAAAAGGGATACCCCCGAAATAAATTCAGAGCGACATTATAAAACTAGATTACTTCGCGTTGCTCGCAATGACAAAGATCAATCATGTGCGTCATTGCGAGCGAAGCGAAGCAATCTAGCAAAATAAATCGCAATGACAACGTTTACGCTAAATTCGCCACAATATCATCAAGAAGCGCGCGGGCGGTTTTACGCGCCTCAGTGTCGTCATAATTCGCATCTTTTTCGCGAACGATTTTATCAATCAACCGCGTCGCTTGTCCAAGATCGTCATTAACGACAAAGTGATAATAGTCGCGGTCAAGCGCGTGTTTAATCTCCATAATCGCCGAGCGAACGCGTCGCGTAAATTCTTCCGCTGGCAATTCGCCGCGAGAGAATAGTCGCTTTTGCCAAGTCGTATAATCTGGCGGAATCAAGAAAAACGCCGTCAAATCGTCGCCAGCTACGTCATAATATTCGTCAACACCCTGCACGTCAACGTCCGCCAATGCGATTTTATGTAGCTCGGAAATTCGTTCCAGCTCCGCAATCGTCGTGCCATAAACGCGCCCATGAACGATTTTTGTCTCGAAATATCGCTGATTTATCAGGTTATCTAGCGCGATTTCGTTGTTGATGAAATAATAATCCACGCCGTTCTGCTCATGCGGGCGAGGTGCGCGCGGAATTGTCGTGACGATGTCGGCATAATCGTTAGACTCTTCTAATAATTTATTTTGAATCGTATTTTTGCCGGCGCCAGTAATTCCTGCGACTAGTGCGATTTTCATCTGTTTTACAATCTCAATCGCACGCTCGGGCGCGCGGTAATTTTCAACTAACTTTATTATTTCTGAATCTTCCATTTACAGATTATAACACAAAAAACGTTTTTACGCGATAGCTAAAATTTTACAAAAATCGCCAGAGAGAACTGCGCAAGAAAAATTCTATCTAGTATTTCTAAGCTGCTCTAAAATATCGCGCTGTTTACGACTTAGATTTGTCGGCGTTTGAACTTTGATCGTGATAATTTGTGCTCCACGACCGTTGCCGCGCAAATGCGGCACGCCGTGATTTGATAGTTTGAAGTCCGTGCCAGATTGCGTGCCAGCGGGGATGCGCATAGTTAACTCGCCGTCAATCGTTTCAACTTCTAGCTCTGTTCCAAGTGCAGCGTCGACCATAGAAATCGTTTCTTCACTTAAAATCAGATCACCTTCGCGAGTGAATTTTTTGTGTGGTTGAACGTGAATCGAGATAAATAAATCACCCGATGTGCCACCCATAATCGCTTCGCCGCGACCGTTCAAGCGAATCGTTGAACCTTCGTCAACGCCCGCTGGAATTTTAACGTTAATCTCTTGCTTCTCGCGACGCACACCTTTACCGCCACAAGCCGTGCAGGCTTTCTCTGGAACTTTTCCGCGCCCGTGGCAAGTGTGGCAAGTTTGCGCTTGCTGAATCGGTCCGAATAGGGAATTTATGACGCGAACTTCTTGCCCAGAACCTTTACATGTCGGGCAAGTTTTTGTGCCGAACCCCGGCTCCGCACCGCTACCTTTACAGTGGTCACATTGCACGTCGAGATTTAGTGCAACTTCTTTTTCTGTGCCGAAAACCGCCTCTTCAAAAGTCAAATTCATGGAAGTTTCTATGTCTTGACCGCGACCCGCGCCAGCCGATGAGCGACTTCGTGAACTGGATCCGCCACCGAAAAATGATGAGAAAATGTCGCCAAAACCATCAAAACCACCGTCGCCGAAGTCAAAATGCACGTTTTGCCCACTAAACGGGTTGCCACCACCATAAGATCCGCCACTTGCACCACCAACCCCAGCATGACCGAATTGATCATAACGTTGGCGTTTTTTCTCGTCTTTCAAAACTTCATAAGCCTCATTGATTTCCTTGAACTTTGCCTCGTCGCCACCTTTATCGGGGTGATATTTAACAGCGAGCTTGCGAAAAGCCTTTTTAACTTCGTCTGCGCTGGCATCTTTTTTGACACCTAAAACTTCATAATAATCACGTTTTTCTGCCATATTGCGACTATTATATCGCGCTAGCACTCGCCAGTCAAGAGTGCTAAACAAAACGCATATGCTTGCAATTTTTGATATTTTGAGTTATAATTAAACCATGAATAATCATAAATCCATGATCGACTCTAATCCAGCACCAATCAACACAGAAGTAAAGGCGCGCCACGACGAATCTGTCAAAAAATATCCAAACATCAATTTGTTGCCAGCGGAATATGTGGTGATAAATGTCAAGCGATCGGTTTGGGGTTTGGTGCGAATTTGGTTTATCGCAATCGCGGCGTGTGTGGCGATTATCGCGGCAACAGTGATGATGGGGCAAATTGCGCCAAGTGGCAATACGCTCGGCATTGCTTTTGTTGGATTTTTAGTTATGATTCTGGCGGTGATCGGCGGAACTATTGCCGCTGGGCTATACAAGAAAAATACGTTCATTGTCACGAGCGAGCGCGTAATTATGCAACATCAGACCACGCCTTTTAGTATTAAAACGCAGAATATTGAGATTGAGAACATTGAGGATTGTAGCTATACGCGCAACGGAATTTTGAATACAATGTTGGATCTTGGCACGATACGCCTATCGACAGTCGGCAACGAGCATACCTATATGTTCCATTACGTTGAACGACCAGCGGAACAATTCAAAGTTGTCAATGAAGTTGTGCAGATGGTTGACCGCGATCAAACGCCACGGCGCACAAGATAATTATTTAGTTGACGAACTTTTTATATATGTCGCTTCGGTTTCCATTTTGGATTCGAGTTTGAAATTCTGGCAATGTGCGTCTTTGTCGCAGTCACTGGCGATATAGTTGTAATCACACGGATTTTCAGAATTTTCGTCGCCCTCATAAGAGCTTGGCGCAACGCATTCGTTGCCATGCAGGGTAAAACCGCTAGGATCAGTGAAAAGCAACGGATCCATGGCGATCAGATTGTCGCGCGAAATCGTGTCGGGATAATAACCGTTTTGTTTGTAGAATACCTCTGTTAAATTGTAATACATGGCGTTAATCGCGCTTTTGCGAGTTTTGTCGCGCGAGGTCGCTTCAACTTCGCCACGCTGAATCACAAAGAAAACCGCCAATAAAACTAAGACCACGAACGCTATTATCAACTCTATAATTGTAAAACCTGATTGCTTTTTCATAATCCTATTGTATCACGACTTTGCGCCGAATAGAAAATCCATCCATTTTTCAAAATTAGATTCGTCGTCGGAGCTGGTTTTTGCGGTTTCGGATTCCTTGGCGGTTTCAGTTTTTGGTAAAATCACTAAATGCTCGCCCTCTTTGGACTTATTCAATAGCGACCGCGACTGCAGTTCAAGATATTCGTCGGTCTGGTAATAACTCTGTTCTAACTTCAAGTTCTCGTTTTGCAGTTCCAAGACCTCGGTTTCGAGTTGCGCCTGACCGAGCTGTTGTTCGAGTTCATAATTGCGATTGAGTGCGCCGATAGTCGACCACGCCCAATATAACGCCAAAACAGTTGCCGCAAGCAATAAGATATTATTGAACGTCAAATATTTTTTGGAATCGTTAAGCATAACTCTATTTTATCACTATGCTTGCATATATGCCAAATCGCGTGTTATAATGGGGTGACAATGAAGGAGGGGAAATGAATAAACGAGTTTGGATTGTGATTTCTATATTTGTAGTGCTTGTGGTTGGCGTGGCTATTCTTGCGAAAAATGCGCAACAGGACGTTGACGATGTTGATATTTCTAAACTAGACGGCAGTAAATTGATCACACAAGAAGATGTTGGCGAAGGGCAAATCCCAGATCATTATCATGGCAACCCTGATGCTAAGGTGATCGTGATTGAATATGAGGATTTTGCATGTTCGCACTGTAATTATTTTGCCCCAGATGCGAAGAAAATTATTGAGGAATATCAGGATCGCGTTTTGTTTATCTATCGCAACTTTAATCTTGGCTATCCAAATTCAAATCAGACGCAATTTGCGGCGGAAGCAACTTATCTGGTTGGTGGCGATGAGGCGTATTGGAAGATGTTTGATTTGTTGTGGAGTAATGATATGTGGACAGGGCAAGCGGTTAGCGAAACCGAGCGCAAAGATACGTTTGAGAATTATATAAATCAGGTAGGCGTTGATCTTGGTGAATTTAATAAAGCCGTGGAGGCGCGACGCAGTAATGGCATTCAGTCAAAAATCAATCGCGACAAAGCGCTGGGCGAAAAAGCTGGCGTAACTGGCACGCCGACGTGGTTTATCAACGGCGAAAAAGTCGATGGCGTTACGAATCAAAACGTCCGCGACGCGATCAATAAAGCGCTTGATGAGAGCAAAGAGTAAAATAGTTTGTCATTGCGAGCAGAGCGAAGCAATCTAGTGATCTTGTCGTTCCGAACTTGTTTCGGGATCTCTCTTTTACGTTTGTCACCCTGAATTTATTTCAGGGTCTATCTTATTATTCGACGACATTTAGCATAAAATAAAATTAAGCACTATTGACTATAACGAATAATTATGTTAATGCTTGCAAAGTAGTAGTAGTAGTAGTAG
>JAISHL010000062.1 GCA_031262565.1 Candidatus Nomurabacteria bacterium
TGGGACCAAGCGGTTGCGGAAAAACGACCCTTTTGAATATTCTCGGACTGCTCGACAAACCGACTCACGGCGAATACGTTTTGCGCAGTCGCAACGTGTCAAAACTTGGTAACGCCCGCAAAGCCAAAGTTCGCAATCGCGACATCGGGTTTATTTTTCAAAATTATAATTTAATCAGCAAGCTCACCGTCATTGATAACGTCGCTTTGCCACTGACATATTCGCGTGGCATCAATTTTCGCAATCTCAAAAAAGCCAGTCGGCTGCTTGGCGAATTTGGTTTACAGAATCGCGAATATTACATGCCGTATCAACTTTCGGGCGGTCAAACTCAACGCGTCGCCATTGCGCGAGCATTGATTAACGATCCGTCAATAATTTTAGCCGACGAACCAACAGGCAGTCTTGATAGTAAAAATTCCGAGATCGTCATGGAGGAGCTGGCAAAAATTCATCGCGCTGGCAATACGATTTTAATGGTTACACATAATCCAGATCTGTTGTCTTATGCATCGCGCGTCATTCATATGAAGGACGGACAAATCGCGCACGATCTCGAGCTATCCGAAAATCCCGCCCACAAAGTTTCTGAAAATACTAAATTTTCATCTCGAAAACAGCGTAGTGCGGCGACTTATCACAATCATCGCTCTCGACAAAACAGGAGGAAGAAAAAATAATGTTGCCAATCAGTTTTCGTTTAGCAAAAAACAGCCTAAAAGCTCACCGCGGGCGCACAATTTTGACAACCCTTGGCATAATGGTCGGCGCTTTTCTTATTGCGCTCGTTCTCATTCTTAGTCGTGGCTTGCAGTTAAATGTTTTTAACCAAACATCATTTGATGACGATATTATTCTGGTGCGCAACACCGACGTTAACCAAAATCCACTAAATCCATCACCGATCGCATCTGCCGCAGTTTTAAGCGAGAAAGATCTTCAAGGAATTTCAAATGTTAGCGGCATTGATTCTGTCGCGCCGATGATGTTTTTGAGTGGAAAAATTAGCAAAGATAATAACGATTTTGATAGTTACAATATCGTGGCGACAAACTCCGATTTTCCTGCGACGACCAATCTAGAAATAGTGTCTGGTTCGTGGCTTTCCGATGTAGATTCGGGGCGAAATGTAGTGGTTTTAGGCGAACGCTTGGCGCGAAATATCTTGGGCGACAATGAAGCAAATAATCAAAATATTATCATTAAGGATCAAAACTTCACCGTGATCGGCGTATTAAAATCAGTCGACCAACCGCTGTCAATTACTGGCGTTGACATTGATCGCACGGCATTTATGTCGCTGTCAAATGGCAAAAAATTCACAAATGACAGTTTGCAAATTGGTCAAATTATCGCAAAAGTCAACGCAAAATCCGACGCCAAAATCGTCGCCAATGACATTACCAAAAAGCTCGCTTCAAATCATGTTGACGATAACGATTTTCAGGTTTTATATGGCGACAAAATCATGAAACCGACCGAACAATGGCTTGATAATTTGACGACCGTGTCTTTGATTTTTGCAGTTATTGCACTATTAGTCGGCGGCGTGAGCGTCATGAATATTATGCTAGCTTCCGTAACCGAGCGCGTTCGCGAAATTGGCATCCGAAAAGCCGTCGGCGCAACCAAACGTCATATTTTAGAGCAATTCTTGGTCGAGTCGCTAATGATAACTTTTACTGGCGGTTTTATCGGCTTGGTGTTGGCGTATCTGGCGATGTATTTTGTCAGTATAGAATTTTCAATTCCTATCGCTTTTGATTGGTGGATTTTTGTGATTAGTCTCGGCGCGCCAATATTAGTCGGTTTATTGTTTGGATTATTACCAGCCGTTCGCGCCGCTAATCACGACCCAATCTCCGCGCTTAAACAGCAGAATTAAATCTTGTCTCGCGTAAAATATGCTACAATATTATTATGCTTAACTTTTCGCGCCTCGTCGTCATTTATTCGCCAAAAAGCACTCGCGCCGCCAAATATTTATCAAAAATTCAGCCAGAGTTAAAATCTTTCGCCAACATTCACCGAGCGGAGTTTTTTGAAATCACGCCCGTGGATTTGCCGTATTTTGAAACACGCGAACTTATTATGCAAAATCTGCGAGATGACGATTTGGTCGTGGCATCGGGTGGCGACGGCATCGCAAACGTTGCAATGGACGCGCTCATATCGTCTGAAAAAAACGCGATTTTTGCCGTAATCCCGCTCGGCAATGTTAACGATTTTTCTGCCAGCATTAACGGTCGAATCAAAAAAGCTGACAAGATTTTAAGCTCAAAAATTACTAATTTTTATCCACTGGAATTAAAAATAAACGATCAAGATTTGTTATACTCGACGCAATATATCAGCTTTGGCGCGACAACGGTTTTGGTCGATTGGCTCAATTCACCCGAAGTGCGCGCGGCTCGAAAAAAATATCACGGCAACGTCGCACGTCTGATGATTCTGGGGGCGCGAAATATACAAAAAATCTCAAAAAATATTGCAAAAATAAATATTCCGCCATTCAAAACGCACGACAAAATTCTTCGCCGAAATAGTTTTGGCTTTTTCTTGGGGCGAACTGGCAAATTTTTCCGCCCATTAAACGGCAAAAAGTTTCACAAAAAAACACGTCGTTTTTGGGTTCATGAAGATAATTTTCATGGGCGAACCGTGTGCGACGCTACAAAATTAACCAACTGGCTAGTTCGCGGAATCCCTGGCAAAATTTCCGAATACGAGCAAATCGAATTTTCTGCCCCAATCAATTTAACGTGTCAGATTGGCGGCGATAACGTTCCGTTAAAAAACATCTCAAAACTCGCCTGTCAACGCACAAAAAAACCGATTAAAATTTTATCGAATAAATTATAAAATTATTTGTCGTTTTCCGATACGAAGCATTGAATTGATTTTGTTATATCACTAAGTTCGGATGGCGAAAGTTTTATTTTGCATTCTGATTTTTCTTCGTCAGTTTTGGCTGCACTTTTTAATTTTAACAGCTGATGTTGAATCAATAACGCACGTTTATACGCTGATATTGCATCGTCCGACATTAAACTATCTGAAAAATATTCCCTTATTCTGTTTTCAGTTGTGTGTAAATTATCGGTTAACATTGGTCGTTGTTTTTTAAAATGATCCAGTGCCAAAAATGATTGCATAAAACGCAGTGGTCCGAATTTTAATCCACCATAAATCTCACCCGTTTCCAGATCGAACTGCTTGTCTTTGTATACGCCAGTTTCATTAGCACGCCTAAATGATTTAAGAACATTGCGCGCACTTTCTCGAATTTTACGCGCGCCATATTCATAAAAATCACGTTGCGCTCTCGCGTAAATCTCCGCAAAATCAGATTCATTCCCCACTAAAAGATCAGCACTCAATACACGATCAATCCAAACGTGACAATGCCCATCTCCGCCCTTTGTCCCAATAGTCAACCCCCCCCCAGAATATGGAGTTGATAAATCGTAAGTTTTTATTGCACCCTGATAATCCACATTAAGACCATCAACTTCATCAGCTATCGTCTGCATATATTCTTTCACTTCTTCGGACGTTTTGTTCTCGTGCAAAATCATATCTATTTGCAATCCGCTAGAATCGACAGCCTCGCGTTTAGCATGCGAACCGATCGCTAAAATTCCCGTCGATCCAATCTCGACGTTTTGCATTTTTAGGGCAATATCAGCAAGAAAACGCCTATTTTTCTCCGTCAATTCAGCGTAATATTTCTTTACCTCAACATCAGAGCCATAGGAATAACCGTCCGCATTATTTTCATAAGCCATTCTACTATTTTACCATAAATAACGCTTGATTGCAAGTTTTACTCTGCAATTTTTCGGATCACAATGTGACGCTCGCGACCTTCGCCTTCGCTCTCGGTTGAAAGTTGCGAGAAATCGCCCAAAACTTTATGAACAATACGACGCTCGGCTGGATTCATTGGTCGCAGTGACATTTCTTCGCCCGTTTCAATAACTTCTTTCGCCCATTGTTCAGCGCGCGCGGCAATTTGATCATTATGTCGTCGCTTGTAATCTGCAATATCAAGATTCACTCGATTAATCTCGGCGTTTTTCTGGATCAAAGTTGAACGCAGTAGAAACTGAATACTGCGCAAAGTATCACCATTTCGCCCAATCAAAAGATTTGACAGATACGTATTCGGCACAGAAAGTTCAATGACATCCTCTTCCGCCGTCGCATAAACATCCGTATTCAAGCCAAAGAACGATAAAATATCTTCGGTGTATTTCTTTGCAAAATTGATTGATTCTTCGCGATTCATTTTTCCTCCTTATTTCTTCGCCTTAATTCGCCGAACGACCGTTTGCCCACCGCTCGATGTTGGCTCAGATTTGGTTTTTGCCGAAGTTTTTGCTTTTTTAATTTCTTTCGCTGGCACTTCAATAATTTCCGCCTCGATCGCGTTTTTAGTTCGATCATTTTTCTTGGTTTCGCCAGAAATTTCCAGTAGTTCGTCGCTATCTTTTTTCAAAACAAATCGTTGCTGAATCACTGCCACGAGTGACGTGATCGCATAATACAACACAACCGCCGCAGGTAGCGCCAGTGCGATCAAAAATGTCATAAATGACATCATATACATCATTTTTCCAGAGGTCGCCGACATCATATCAGCTTGATCAACTTCTTTGCCTTTTGCCGCATCCTTAAACATGTCGCGTAGTTTTCGCTTGTCGGTCGACTTTGGAATCAGCTGCTTACTCTGAATAAACTGGAACGCCGCCGCTAAAATCGCAATGATCAACGCTGGAAAATAATTGCCCGCGCTCTGCGTCAAGTCAATCGCACCAAACAATTTTGGCTTAAAATTCTCGGGGTCGCTCGTCATAGATTTAACATTATTAAGGTCAGAAATTCCTGGATATGCGAGCGTGTCTAATTTTGCCTTGCGCTCTTCTTTAATTTTCACAAACTGCTCATAATTCGCATCTGTTTCGGCTGGCAAAGTCATATTGAAAAGCTGAATCACGCTGACCAGCGCGATAAAAATCGGCAACTGAATCAAGAGAACAAGCATTGAGCTGAACGGTTTTACGCCTTTCTCTTTGTAAAGCGCCATCATCATGGTCGACTCAATCATGCGATTGCCGTTAGCCTGCTTTTTAATGCGCTTTAATTCTGGTTGGATCGATCGCATCAATTTCGTCTGATGAAGTTGCTTTTTGACAAGTGGCCACAAAATTATTCGCACAATGATTGTCAAAATAATAATTGCGACACCAAAATCGCCGATGAAGTTATAAATGAGCGCCAACAGGTTGAAAATCGGCTGCGTCAAAAGTCTATCAAAAATACTCATATTTCTATTTTACCATATCAGCAAACTTTGACAAAGTCTATTTCAATCCAATTTGCTCAAACATTGGCAATAGTTGAATTGTCAGCTCGTCATGCGAAGCCGTCAGTGCTTCTGGCGAATAAACACTGACAACAAAATCCAGCGCGGGCGAATTCTTTTTCAAAAACGGGCGAATTATCTCATAAACACGGCGACGAATGCGATTGCGCTTGACCGCCGATTTATAAACTTTTTTACTCACCACGACCGACGCGCGCGAATTGTGGCGATTCAAATTTTCGACATATTTTATCGTAAAAAACCGACTACGCACGCCGTGACCGTTCGCGAAAACATATTTCAAACTCGCGTGTCCATGAAAACGATGTTTTTGAGAAATCATTGTTATATTATAGCAAACATATTAAACTAACAAAAAATCGCCCTTTCAGGCGACTCTTATTTTTTTCAACTTGCGCTTATTGCACTGCGATTTTGGCGCGACCCTTGTTGCGGCGACGCTTCAAAACGAGTTGACCGACCTTTGTTGACATGCGAGCGCGAAAACCGTGCACTCGGGCGCGTCGTCGGGTCTTTGGTTGATACGTTCTTTTTGGCATAATGTCAGTTATTGTAGCACACTTTATTCGTTTTGAAAAGTCCATCACCGATAGCTTGGTTTTTAATGAAATTTGTTAATAAAATAATCTTCTCAAAACATCAAAAATATTTACTAGTTTTCCACCACTTTCCTGACTTTTTCCACAGTTTTACAGATTAACGATTTTCCTGTGGAAAACTCCACCACTGAAAGTTATTTTACATTCTGTTGAATTAAAAACTAAAATTTGGGGGTTGTGGAAAACTAACTTTTTTTGTTATGATAGTTGCCAGAAAGGTATTTGGAGGAAGTGGATAAGAATCAATTAGGTAGTTTTTGGCAGCAATTCTTGGAGGAGATTAGGCAGATTATATCTGATGTCAATTTCAAGACTTGGTTCAAAACGTCTGATTTAATCAATATCGAAGAGCAAAATGTGAAAATTTTGGTTAATAATATTTTTGCCAAAAGCAACATGGAGAAGAAATTTGATCGCGATATAAAAAAAGTTCTCGTGAATATGGGGATCGAAAATCCTCAGGTGGAATATATTCTCAAAGGCAAAAAAGAAGCCTCCGAATCCGCGCAAGAGTCGGTTCAGCTTGAAGAACAAAAAACCAGTTCAAAAAGCATCCACTCCAAACAAGACAAAAAATCGACAGGATTAAATCCAAAATATCGCTTTGATAATTTTATTGTCGGCACTTGTAATGATCTGGCACACGCCGCTTCACAGGCTGCTGCCGCTCTGCCTGGTAAAAAATATAACCCAATTTTTATTTACGGCAATTCTGGACTCGGTAAAACTCACCTTATTCAGGCGGTTGGTAACGAAATTTTAGAGAAAACGCCCGAGAAGCGCGTGCTTTACGTTTCGGCGGAAACTTTTGGTAATGAGTTTATCGAATATGTGCGTTTCAAGAAAGATCGCAATTTTAGTAATAAATATCGCGACGTTGACGTGTTAATTATTGACGATATTCAGTTTATCGCTGGAAAAAAATCCACACAGGAAGAGTTTTTCAATACTTTTAATTCTCTGCATCAATCAGACAAGCAAATCGTTATCAGTGCCGACAAACCACCCGCAGAGATTCCAGATTTAGCTGATCGGCTCAAAACCCGTTTTCAGATGGGTATGACGATCGACGTGAGTTTGCCAGATTATGAAACTCGTTGCGCAATCATCAAAGCCAAATCTGCCGCCAGTGGAATTTCTTTAACGACCGACATTGTCGAGTATTTAGCTGATCAAATTCGCACCAATATTCGCGAACTTGAAGGTTCATTGAATCAGATTTTAGCGTATTGTGAGATGCGAAATGAAGCGCCGACCTTGGAGCTTGCAACTGGACTGCTTGGTAATATTAAAAAGTCGCGACCAAAACACATCACCGCCAAGCAAATTATTGACAAAACCGCCAATTATTTTGGCATTCGAGTTGACGAGATTAAAAGTTCGTCGCGTAGTAAGGAAATTATTGAGCCACGTCAGATCGCGATGTATCTGTTACGT
>JAISHL010000084.1 GCA_031262565.1 Candidatus Nomurabacteria bacterium
TTTAACGCTATTGACGGTTTTAATATCAACAATTTTAATAATTCGACTGACATTCAGTTTGCAAGAATGCAAAGTCGCGAAAAGGCTGCGGCTGGCGGAAATCAAACTTTAATCGGTATTATTGCAACACGAGAAGAAGATTATAAGAATGCAAGAGGACTTGCTAATACAGGAAGTAGTCAGACAGGAGGTAATCAACCATGAGTAATCAAAATTTTCCACCCACATCACAGGACAATCAAGAAACTGATTTTTTGCTTGACGTAGAAGACGATAGCCAACAAACGGACAATAAAAAAAATGATGTTGACTTGTCTTTAGAGGAAGATATCGCGCCAGTTGAATGGGAGCCAACATATGACGATTTTCCAGACAATCTAAAAGAGCTCATTGAACAGATTGAAGATAAAGACGAGCGCAAAGAAGCTATCCAAGATGATATTGACGCCGCAAAGGGACTGAATAGAATAGGATATGATGAAGATAAGATTTGGGAATTGTTATACGAAGCGCGCCGACCGCGAACCGACGAGGAACGCGCCGAAGATGAAGAATGGAACGAGAAATTTAATAACCTACCGCCCGAAACCGATAAAGGCTATGAACGAAGTTTAGGCAATAAAGATATTAAGAAGTTTATTAATGGTGAGCCGATTGAGCTAACTATGCCTATCATCTTTCTTAATAACCACCCAGCCAATAATGGCAAAAAACGCACAAACATTTTGAGTTTACAGTGGGCGCGTGAAGGACGCTACGATTCTAATTTTCGATATGTCATACGAAGTTTGATGGGTAAAATCTCCGCCAGTGGCAGTAAAGCAGAAAAAATGACTGGCATCGAGTTTGCAAAATCACTCGTTCATTCGGGTATTCTGTATGGTGATTTTATGGGATACGAAGAAGATGGGAAAACCCCTAAAATTGGAGGCTATCAATCCAGCGAAGCGCTAACTTTAGCTGCCGACGCTGGGAACATTTTAGGAAAAGGGAAAGATGCGAATATCTACGCGTCTGGCGCAGATAAATCGCTCGGACCGACTGGTGAAGCTATAAACCGCGGTTATATTGAGAAAAACATAGATAATGTCAGTGACGAATTAAAACGACTGTTGTTTGGAACTAGCAAAACGCCTATAGGATATATTGAGCTTGACTCTGGTAAAAATAATGAGAAATTTATACCACCAAGCAAGCTTAAGTTCTTGCGCGAGAATGGTTTTTTTGAGACGGTTATTGATAGTAAAACTGGCGAAGAGCGTCTACAGACCGACGAGGAATTTATTAAAGCTAATAAGATGCGAGGTATTGAATTTTATGAAGAAGATGAGAAAGATAGCAATGGCAAAATAATTCATTCTAAAGGCAGTATAAAAACTAAGTATACCGAGCTTAATGAGGATACTAAGGGAATAATTGACAGCATGTCGCAATGGCTGAGGACTATTGCAGCAGGTAAAGGTCGTGGCACAATTCAAGCCTTACAACAACAAGGTAAAGACAAAATGACCATGGTTAATACAATTAAAGCATTTAGAGCGATTGATCATTCAACTAATGAAAAAGGAGAACGAGATAGCGCCATGGCAATGTTTCAGTTGGATGAAACTGCGATGAAAAAAATTAAAAGCCAGATTCTCTCGCTAAACAACCTTTATTATACTCCACCTATCAATGGTGAGATATTTGACGACAACGAAGGTAAAGATTTGGGTGCGGCAATGTATGATGTAGCCAAAGATTATGTTAATGAATATAATAATCCTAGCGAAAACACATTAAAAGAACGCGAAAAAGAAATAGCAAAGAAAAAGGCGAAGCTCGAAAATGGAGAAATAAGTCAAAGCGAATATGAGGAGTATATAAAAAGTAATCCGCCAAAACTTGAATTAAAACTTGCGCACGAAATTGAAGATAGATATAGTAATGTTTCAAACGAACAGAGCTCGAAAACTCAAGAAAAGCTATTATCAGACGAGCAAGAGCGCGAGGCTTATCGCATTAGACTAACAAGAGCAATGGGTGGCGACGCAATAAAACAAGCTGAGAATATGCTTTCTCGCGCTAACGTCAAGATAGATGCTATATATCGAGATAAACAAAAAATAGATTCTCAAAAAGACGATGTTGAATATATGAAAAATTATAATCATTATCAACAAATTAAACAAGCATTCGGCGAACTGGCAGCTAAAGAAGTAGGCGACGTAAAGCAGGTTGAAATATATAGCAAAATGCACAGTGCAAAACTCTTGTTAGACAAAACAATTAAAGAATATCGCGATTTACCAAATAACAGCACGCCAGAAGACAGAGCGGCGAAGCGATCTGAGATTGCTAATATAGCAAATCAAGTTAAGCAGTATAACGATCAGCTAGCGAAAATGATAAGTGTTAATTTGTTTGACATTAAAAATCCTATCTATCATGATCTATTTTTATACGATAATGAGACTGGCGAAGTTAAAGCGGTTAACGACTAGGATTACCGTTAATAATTAGTAAAACCCAGAATCAGTCATATACTATTCGCGCCAAATCCAAATAAATCGCTATTTTTTGAATTTGACCCCAAAAAAACACGCCCAAAATTGGGGAATCGACAGAGTATAAAGCTCTATATTTAACGCGATTTGCTTATTTTGGTGAATACAACTCACCGTAGTTGACTTATTTTGGTAAGTGTAACTGACTGAAATCTGCCTATTTGAGTCAGTCATGTTGACTGTAATTGACAAATTTGCGTCAGTTTAAGATAGCCGATTCTGAAAACAAACCCAGACCGACAAAATTATATAAACTCCGCAATCTCTTCAGCTTCTTATTTCTTCCGAAACACAATCTTGCGGTAAGTTACATAATTCCAGATCAGCGACGGCACGCTGGCGATAAGTTTGAGCGCGTTGCGATAAATCCAATCGGGCAATCCAAACGTCGGGACGATATTACCGAGTAACCAAATTACGCCATTTTGAATTATCCAGATGCCGATGATCGTGAAGATGAAAAATAAAGCCACTTCGCGTTTATAATTTTTGCCTTTGGCGCGAAAAGTCCACTTTTTGTTCAGCAGAAAACTCGACACCATACTAATGCCAGTGGAGATCGTATTTGCGACGAGTTGTGGCAATCCAATCATCATTAAAGCATTCATGATTCCAAAATCTAGCGCCGTGTTAAATCCGCCGACCAGCACAAAACGCACGCGACTATCGCTCATCAAGTTTTTTGGCAACCGCGCCATTATTCTCCTTGATTATCGCTTTTGGTTGAGCATTTTTTGACAATTTTGCGCGATGAAAATGCTCGACCAAATACAACGGACGCTGCTTGCTCTCGTTAAAAATTCGCCCGATATATTCGCCAATAATTCCCAGCGAAACCAGTTGTATTCCGCCCAAAAACAGCGTAATCGAAAGCAGAGTAGAATAGCCCTGACTGCGCGGTACGCCCGCCAAATATTGAAAAATCACGATCACAATGTAAATAAATGCCGCGAACGCGATGATCATACCAACGATCGTAGCGAGTCGTAGCGGGGCAGTCGTAAACGAAGTTATGCCGTCAATCGCCAGATGCAGACGCGACATAAAGCGGAATTTTGACTGTCCAGCGGCGCGTTTTTGTTGCTCAAATTCGATCTCTTTTTTCTTAAATCCAATCCAGCTGAACAGAGCTTTGTTCTGGCGATCAGTTTCGCGAAGTTTGCGTAATTCCAAAATCGCCCGACGCGAGAATAGCCGAAAATCGCCCGTGTCAATCTGAATTTCGATGCGCGTCATTGATTGAACTGTGCGGTAATACAGCCACGACGTGAATCGCACAAATCGACTTTCACCCTTGCGCCGACCTTTGCGGCGCGCGTAAACGTCATCAAAACCTTTCTCCCACCACTTAATCATATCTGGAATCAACTCTGGCGGTTCTTGCCCATCGGCATCCATAATCACAACCGCGTCGCCGTCCGCATGATCAATTCCAGCCGCCACGGCAATTTCCTTGCCGAAGTTTCGCGAAAAATTTAGGTATGAAATGCGCGAATTTTGCTCAGATTCTCTCTGTAAAAGCGTCAAGGTTTTATCTTTTGATCCGTCGTTCACAAATAAAAATTCAAAGTTGTATTTTGGATTATTTCGCGCCAACATATTCAATCGTTTGAACATATATATTAACGATTTTTCCTCATTATACGCTGGAATAACCACGGTTATCAGTTTCATGTAAACTATTATAGCAAAAAATGTTACAATGTTTACATGAAGAAATTTGGCGTTTTTTTGGCGATTATTTTGACCGTTTCAGCGACGGCGGTTTCGAGTGTCGTCGCCATGCCAGATATGAATATCGTTACGGCAAATTGTCAGGCGACACAATCGACTTTGCAGCGTCTTGCAAAAGTTGATGTTAGCGCGCGTTTGAATCGTGGTGGCGATTATGACAAACTTTTGAAACTGATGTTCGCCATGAACGCACGCTTGGCGACCAACCATATTGCCGCACCAAAATTGAGCGAGATTACCGAGCGTTATGAAAAATCTATCGCCGAATTTAGGCGTGATTATGATGTTTACGACGAAGATTTGTCTTATTTGTCAAAGATTATCTCTTGCTCAACGAAGCCGTCGGAATTTTATAGTTCGCTTGAAAAAACTCGATTTTCGCGCGCGATTTTGCATAATGATGTAGTTGAGCTGGATCAATTGACTGATGAGTATACGACTTTTCTTAACGAAACCGTGGAGAATATTTTATGAACCGCGTCATAGAATGGAGAAAAGAACACCGATTGTCGGTATTTGTAATTATTGTTCTCGCGATAACTTTTATTATGACGGCGACAAGTTTGTGGATTTATCGCAACAGCGGCGCGTATCGTTTTGATTTGTCGCGCCCTGGCTATGAAGATGTGCGTGGCGATATTCAAAACGACGTAGAAGAAGTGCCTTTTTCGACGAGCGGAGCGGTTGACGAGGCGACGATTCGCGATTTTCAAGATCGCTATAATAAAATTACCGACCGCCTCGACAAGATGAATGATTTTAATCAAGACGCATTGACTGACGAAAATTTGGGTTTTTCAGAAGATGAGAACGGTGCAAGTGAAGGGGAGCTATGAAAAACTTTGACGAA
>JAISHL010000087.1 GCA_031262565.1 Candidatus Nomurabacteria bacterium
TGCGCCGTCACGCTTGCCGAGTTTTTTATTGCCAGTTTCATTCAAAATATGTGGCACATGCGCAAAAATCGGTCGCTCAATCTCCAATGCCTCATACAAATTCAAATAATTCGGCATGCTTGAGATAAATTCTTGGCCTCTGATAATATGCGTAATTTCCATTTCCAAATCGTCAATTATGTGCGCAAAATTATACGTCGGGAAGCCGTCGGATTTAATCAAAATGAAATCATCAACAGCGTCCGCGCCCGCCGACAAATCACCCATCACCGCGTCCTGCCAAGAATAATCCTTCGGCTCGGACTTGAAACGGAGCGGCTGTGATCCGTCCCAAGTCGGCGGATTTTCAGGGCGATAGTCACGATAGCGAAAAGCTTTTTTTTGAGTTGCCGACTCTTCGCGAAACTTTTGCAATTGCTCTGAATCATACGGATCGGCATATGCGCGCCCCATGTCAATCAATTTTTGCCCCCATTTTTTATATGAATCCAAACGCTCCGACTGGCGATACGGCGCAAATTTTCCGCCAATATCTGGACCTTCATCATATTGCAATCCCAAAGTCTTGACGGCGCGCAAAATATAATCATCAGCGCCAGCCACCTCACGATTTTTATCGGTGTCTTCTAGTCGTAAAATGAAATCACCATCAGCGTGTTTTGCAACTAAATACGCAAATAATGCCGTTCGGAGATTGCCAACATGCGCAAATCCAGTCGGACTTGGTGCGAAACGAGTGCGAATTTTCTTTTTCATAACTAAAATATTATAGCATATTTAAATAATCAAAATGCGATCGCAACCAATAACTGCTTATTTTATACGCTCTCAGCAATTTTCGTGATCTGATCGTCGCCCATCATCTCGTTGCCGCTGATCGTATAAAGTATCTCGTTCTTGACCCACGCCGCGTCTTTGCCGTAACGATAAACCGTCACACCGTTCGCACTCATGGTTTTATAATCTTCTTTCAATGGAATCAGATTATCTTTGATGTCGGAATTTGACCAATCGCTCTCCTGTTGAGTGATAGAATAGCCCGCTGCACCACCGTTGGACTTGTAATTTATTTTGATCTGCCCCGAAGCCGAAGCAACAGGTCCGTCAATCGAATATCCGCTCGGCGTATACGGCACATGCGCGTCAATGCCAGCTTTATTGGCTGCTACGCGAATCGAGATCGACGGCAAGCTGATATACGTGAAATATCCGCCCAAAACTACAACCGCGAGCGTCGCCGCGATCATGGTTGGCGCACGAAAAAATCGCTTGGTTTTGAACTGCTTTGCGGCTTGTTTTTCAGCTTTGCGACGCGATTTTCGATCAATCGGCTTATCTAATTGCTCCTTGATCAGCACGGCTTTAAGTTGACTTCCGCTTGTCGCTTGTCTTGCTTTTGCGCTATTGACTGGTTTTTTGCCAGACAAAGTCGGCTTGAATGCAACGATTGGTGCCTGAGTTTTATGAGCTGGTTGTGTAGTTGTTTTCACCTGAATCTGTCGCTCTTGCGTCACCGTCTGTTCAGTTTTATTTACCTTTGGCGCAACAGTTTGGCGCGCCGTGGCGACTTGCGCTACATGAGAAGTTGCAGGCGAAAATCGGTAAACCTTTGGATGTTTCTCAACCGTGGCGACACGTCGAGTAACTTGCACTCTGTCGCTCTCATTCAATGGCTTACGGACAAACGACCTCTTTAATGTCTTCGCTCGATCTGGCGCACGATGAAGATTCTGTGGTTTGCTTCTAGTAAATTCGAGTTTTTGCGAAGATTTTTGAGATTGAGTAGCAACTTCCTGCGCGATTGGCTCAATTTCAACTGGGTCATTGCCCGAAAGATAATTTGAGATCCAGCGAGGAGTAGTTTTATCGTGAGATGCTGATACGTAATTTGAAATCCACTTTGGCGCGGTTTGCTTTTTAGTCTGCACAGCTTCTTCCTTAATTTTAATCGCCCGTCCACTTTGAATCGAAATCTTGCGAGCGCTGCCCAGTTCAGCTTTTTGAATCTGCCGAGCTTGTTGAATTTGTTGAGCTTGTCGCTGAGTCGTTTGAACTCGTTGAGTTTGTCGAGCAACCTGAATAGGCGCTTGAACTTTCGGCTGTTCCGAAGCTATCGCCATTGCAATGTCGGCTGGTAAACCCGTCCTTGCGTCATATTTTTTTCCGTTAATAACTACTGTCCCCATAAACCTCCTTCATATTGCAACTATTTTAGCGTAAACAAAATAAAAGCGCAAGCGTTGTTTTTATATTTCAAATAGGTTATAATTATAATCGTTATTTAATTTTTTAAATATGTATAAACGCCACAGCAAAAAATACGATTTTCTCCACCGAGCCTTGACATATTCGATCATGGCAATAGCCGTTATAGCTGGAGTAATTATCTGTCTGTTCTTGGCGATGGGCTACCGATTCGATTTTAACAGTGGTAAAATTTCACAAGTCGCCCTGTTGCAATTCCGAAGCATTCCGAATAAGGCCGATGTAACGGTCAACGACGAACTCTTGCCCGCATCAACTCCAACACGTTTAAATGTGCCAGCTGGCAAAAATAATGTCAAAATATCACTCGACGGCTATCGCTCGTGGAAAAAAACAGTTGACGTATCGTCAGGTCAAGTTTTATGGTTGGATTATGTGCGACTGATTCCGACCAGCATCACTACCGAAGTTGTCCAAAGTTTTGCGGATATGCAAGATATATTATTGTCGCCAGATAAACATTGGCTGTTTTTGCAAAGTTCGACTGGTTTTATGCTCGCCGATATTTCCGATCCCGAGAGCGTGCGATTTTCCACTTTTATAATCCCTGATGACTTGTTAATAAAACCAAACGCAGATCAAGAGGAGCAATTTGCAATGATTGAGTGGGATTCAAGCTCGCGCTATCTGTTGATCCGTCATTCCGTCGGCGAAAATGTGGAATTTTTGCGTCTCGATAGACAAAATCCTGAAAAAATCATCAACCTCAATACCGAGTTCAAACAGCCAATTTCCAAACTCAATTTTGCGCCAAATAAAACCGATGAATTTTATGGTATTACAAATAATACGCTGAATATTTTTCTTCATAAAGACCACTCGACCGTTGGGCAAATAGTTGATTATATCGTTAGCGATTACAGCTTGTCGTCTGATGGAAAAATCGCATTTATCGGCTCAGATACTGTGAACGCCGCCGAGAATAATCAAATTATCGGTGTTTATCATAACAACACCACAACAGATATAAAAACTTTCGATCAATCCGCGCCAACCTTCGTTGAGATGGCGCGTTTTAATGATCAAGACTATCTGGTGATCGCTCGCGACGAGACCGTGACGATTTATAAAGATCCAATCAAACAGTCAACAAGCGAGCCGATTTATTTGAGTAGTCCAAGCGGAATTGATTGGCTGAGTTTATCGCCGACCGACCGCTTTGTTATCGCTGGCAATGACGGCAAAATCGTCGGCTATGATCTGGACGTAAAAGATAATTTTTCGTTTGAAACAAGTTATACGGAAGCGCCAAGTTGGCTAGATAATACGCACTTGGTCGTCACGAATAAATCACAGATTCAGATCATGGATTTCGACGGCACGAATGCGGAAAATATCGTAAGCGGGTTGGATATGGCGGTATTATCAAGCGATGGCGAGTTCTTATTTAGCTTAGACAAAACAAATGACGGCGTAGTTTTGCAACGTTCAAAACTTGTGATTGAAGATTAAGCTTTTCTCTTATATTTATAAAAAAGTTTGGCATTACGATAAAACAAGTTGTTGTACTAAATTTTGGCGAAGTTTGTGACTCGACTGTTATAGCTCACTCTTTCATGAAGGCATATAGAAAGACACAAAAAAGATTTAATGAGGAGCTATTTCTTAATTCAATGAATTAAACAACTGTTCAAATAGCGTCGGCGGATTGCCCGTTATGTGGTCATTATCGACAGATTCATCACCATTTTGGCTGGCGGTCGCTTTGGTTGGATCTGGTGAAATTTGCTCGGCAAACACCGCGAGTCGCCTCAACGCCGTCCCCGGTGGATCGCAAGTTATCAGCGTCGCATATGGCTTATCAGTGCCAATTGCCAGCTTGTTAACCTCATTAGCCTCAATCACCTCTGTTCGCGTCACGCGATAAGTATAGCGCACGCCCTGATATTCCAGATAGAACAAATCGCCAGCCACAAGACGATTCAGTTGCACAAAAATGAATTTGTAGTCGCCGGGCGAAAACCAATCCGAGCTCGAATGCCCCAGAATCACCGTATTTCCGTTCTGCCCCGGTCGCGCATTTGCCCCCTGTATCGGGTAATGGATCACGCCACGACGAAGCGCCTCTTGCGAACCTGCCTCGCTCCAATCGTTCAAATCGTAAATCACTGGCGCGCTGACGTTGATTTTCGGAATAATGACGCGCGGATCCTGACCAACTGGCTGATCCGCCCCAGTTCCGACAATTATATCTTGATCCGTCATAGACCCTGGGCTGATAAATGCATTCACCTGCGCAAACAATAGCTGATTATACTGAATAAACGCCGCGATAATCACAACGACGATTGCGCAAATTGCTGGCACAAAATGGCGACTTTTGCGCACTTTTTGCCCCGCCCGCCTGATCCGCGACCGCAAATCATTTCGCAGCTCATCAACCGCCTCTTTTTGAGACAAAGTTTCGCTGGACTTTTCATCAGTTGGACTACTCGCCGAGTTTACACCTTTTGCCTCCACCTCTGATATTTTCTGGTTCAGCTCGTGATTTTTCTGCGCCACCGCGTTGACATAATACCTCTCGTAATACTTCTGATAATATTGCTGCCACGAATTGTGATATTGCGCATACGCCGCTCGCATCTCCGCCGTCTCTTTATTTTCCTTGTCACTATTCACCTCTTTTTGCTCGGCAATTACCCTCTCGATTTTTCTCTGTTCAGGCTGTTTGGATTGCTCATGTCGCTCAATTTTAAGCTCAGTTTTAGCTTCAAGCGGTTGAATGACTCGGTTAGAATGGCTCAAAAATCGCGAGTTCGCCTCCGTTTTTGCCCGCGAGCTAGTTTCAGTCTTCGCGCGCTCGTCAACATTAAAAATCCGATTTATCTGATGACGCGCAACGTTCGCCGACGCGGCGCGCAATTTATCTTCGTTATCATTTTTGAGCGGATTCATCTTATGCTTAATTTTACCACGAAATGCAGAAAAATTCCACTTTTTATTTGCAACCGCGCGTCATTTATGATAAAATACCTACGCTGAGATTTTTGCTGAAAAGCGAAATCTTAAAAAATTTTGTGCCTCTGTGGCGGAATTGGTAGACGCGTCAGACTCAAAATCTGATGTCCATTACGGATGTGCTGGTTCGATTCCAGTCGGAGGCACCAAGATAGTAAAACTAATAAAAAAATCGCTCGTAAGGGCGATTTTTTTAATTATCTCATTAGGTTAATCATATAAATCAATATTCGATGATTTCTTGAATCTTTTTTTATTTGTTTGATTAACATATACACAAATCAGTATAATACCAGGAACAGAATTCGGTATAAGTGTAGGTGAAGACGACGATATGTTAGCAAAACATATCAAACCTAAAATCCACCATAATCCTATTGTGTAATTTTTAATTACAGCTAAACCAACTTTTTTTGATATTATACCAGCGATAACGTCATTTTTTCGCGCAACCATCTTGCATGCTACTATAATCCACCCGAAAGGAATGAGCGCGAGAAAACCGAAAGCTTTACCTGTATCTTTTGTAATTTTCGATTTTTCAGCAGTTTTCCTCAAATCTGATTTACTCATTTTTACCCTCCCGAATATTAACACCAAATTTAATCCGACTTACATTATTCTGCTTATATTTATTAGATTTTTTCCCGCCAAAACTAGCACTGAGGACGCGAATTGAGCCTTCTGTTTTTCCCTCTACTTCACCATTAACTTCATTACTCGCAACGGTCGCTATATCAAATTCAATCGCCCGATCCCCGCCTTGATATGAAGTAAAATAGAT
>JAISHL010000089.1 GCA_031262565.1 Candidatus Nomurabacteria bacterium
TGGATTTTCAATCAACGCCGAACCACCGCCAGATTTCACAACAGACTTATCTGGGCAACCCATATTTAAATCAACACCCGAAAAACCGCGCCTCGCTAACTCCTCCGACATTTTCGCAAATTGTTCAGGATTTTTACCCCAAATTTGCGCCACGATAGGTTGCTCCGACTCCAAAAAAACCAATCTACCACGCGTCGAAAATTCGCCACGCTCCGAACAAAACGACGCCGAATTTGTAAATTCCGTCATAAAAACATCTGGTCGCGCCGCCCGCGCCACAACCGAGCGAAAAACCACATCCGTCACCTCTTCCATCGGCGCTAAAATAAAAAACGGCTGCGGTAAATCGTCCCAGAAATTTTTCATACTCGCGCCTTAATCATTAGCTCCGCCTGATCAACCACGTGACCGCGAATCGCTTTATAAAAATCATTCAAAAAATAACCGTCCCGAAAATCCAGCTCCGTGTCCAGCGCATAAATCACCAACGTATAATCATGATCAGCGTCTGGCGGTTTTGGTCCACCATAGCGAAAAATAAAATTCGGATCAGTCTCGCCGACAAAAAACGAACCGTAACTATTTGCGCCCTGAACCACGGAAATTTCGCCCGACAAAGCCGCATTTTCAGGAATCAACTTCGTGTCTGCCGCAATATTGCATGCGATCCAATGAACCCAAGCAAATCGCGAAACCTGAATCGCATCATAATCAATGAACGTCAACGCCAAGGTTTTTGCGCCAGACGGAACATCGGAAATCTCACTCGGAAACGAGCAAATGGCGTTCCCGCTCGGATTTTGCAACTCTTTCGGCGCGTATTTCGCGTATTTATCAGGCAAATAACCGTTTTTGTCAAGCTGAACACTAATTTTCATATTTCTATTGTAACAGATATTTTTCAAACTCTATTACACCCTTAAAGTCAAGCGAAAAATCCGCCGTGTCAGGAAAATCCAAATTCTTAATCCTATTCCAAACCGCCGCCACAAGTTTCTGAAATTCTGCCATTTCTTCCGCGTCATAGTCAAGCGTCAAGCGAGCCGTTTCGCCGTTCGTCAGTGGTTCAACAAATTCCAAAACGCCCTGCTCAACCGTCCAGCCACTAAATTCACGCGAATTTTCGATCAAAAGTTTATAAAACATCAATTGTTGGCGATAATTGCGCAGTTTAATTTTCTCGCGATCATCTTTTCCTTGCCAACTCGTCGCAGGTTTACCAGTTTTATAATCTGTCACTCGAACAGTTTTTCGATCTTTATCAACCTCAATCAAATCGAGTTTTCCCGTCAATTTTGCCCCACCAATCACGATATTTTCGCCTTCAAAACCATATTCCGCTCGCTGATTTTTATTAAAACTATCAATGCGATTTTTATAAAAAGCCGTCAACGCGTCTATACCCTTTTTATGATAAAAGTCATGATCGCGGTCTGTCATACCAGTTTCGCCAAAAACCTCTGTAAAGTCCCCTAAAACATCTTCCAGCGGTTTTATTGCATTTTTTGCCAATAAATGCGTATGCGCACGCTGTAAAGTTACGTGAATTGCCGTGCCAAAAATCAGCGACGGAGTTTTCGCCATCGGAAATCTCAACAGATTGTTCAGTAAAAACTTCTCTGGTCCACTATTAGTAATATCCAAAAAACTGTTAACATGCGTCGCCGACAACTTATATCGCTCCAATTTTGGCTGCAAAATCGTCTTCAAATCCGCATTCACAGTCGTCAATTGTTGATGCCAAGTTGTCAAAGTTTGCTGAATTTTAGTTTTAGTATCTGGGCTTGGGACGCTAATTTTACTATTTTCCATATCCGTCAAATATTCCAGTGGTAACAATTCTTTGCCGTCGTCCGATTGTTTCGCGGCGGTAATTATCAAATTATGCTTTGCGCGCGTCATCGCCACAAACAATAATCGCAGTCGCTCATCATCATTACTGCCCGTCGCTCGAACCTGCAAATTATGCGGTTTCGACAGCTTGCTACCCTGATTTTTCGCTTTCACACCCCAGCCTTGCGAAGTTGCGTTGATCACAAAAACCGTATCAAATTCCAAACCTTTCGCCTTATGCGCACTCATGAGTTGAACCGCATTACTACTGCCGACCTGCTGAGATGACAAAATCCGTTCTTTCGCATCCACGGTCGCCTGCACAAATTCCACAAAATCCGCCAAGAGCAGTTTTTTATCGGTTCGCCAATCGCGTAGTTTTTGACGCAAAGTCGTTAATGCCGACAGAAAATCCAGATATTCGCTCGGATTTTGATTCAATTTTGTTTGACTGAAAAAATATTCATAAAGTGGCGACCGAAATGCAACCGATTCGTTATTCAGCGAAGATTTCACCGTTCCAAACAATTCGTCCAAAATATTTTCAAGTGGCTCGACTTGCGCCCGCGAACTCATCATAATCAGCCACTCCGCCAACTCACGCAATTTTGCGCCCGCCTGCAACATTTCTTCCAGCCAGAATTTTTTATTGCGATTCGCCGCCAAGCTCAAATTCCAGATGTCAAGTGGCGAAATTCGCCATGCTTCAAACGCCAAAAGCTGTGGCAATAATTCATTCGCAAGATCAAAGTTTTGCTCCGCGACCGCGTTAACTATTTTTGCCAACAAAACCAATTGTTCGACTGGCGCACTTTCCAAAACCGACTGCTCACGCTCATAATTTACTGCGATATTTTTCTCCGCCAAAAACGGCAAAAGTTCTTCCAAAATCGCGTGTTTTCGAGCGATAACAGCGATATTTTGTGGCTGAACTCCGCGCGAAATTTCCGACGCGATTTTTTCCGCGATCAATGCATTTTCGCTAGTTCTGGTTTCTGTCGCCAAATATTCAACTTTCGCGGATTCAGCAACGTTCGGATGAAGCGTTTTATCGACACCAATCATTTTCGTCAAACGCTCATCAATTTGCGCCGACACATTTTCGCTAGCAGTCAAAATTTTCGCACCCGAACGATAATTTTCAGTCAAAGTGAATTTTGTCACCCCCTGATAACGTCGCACGAAACTCTGAATATTTGAAATGTCCGCGCCCTGAAATTTATAAATCGCCTGATCATCATCGCCAACCACCATAATATTCGGCTTTTCGTAATCTGTTAAATTGTGCAAAAGTCGCATTTGCGCGCCATTTGTGTCCTGAAATTCGTCAACCAAAATATATTGAAAACGCTCTTGTAAATCAAACTTCAAATCCGCATTTTGTTCAATCGCGGTCACAGTTTTTATAATCATGTCGTCAAAATCGTAAAGATTTTTCTCCTGTAATTTTGCGATATATTTTTCATAAACATCCGCCGCGCACAACAATTTTTCAGAATTTTTCGCGTCTTTTAGAATCAAGTTTTTTTCGTCATCGACCGTCACCCAATCGTTTTTGAATTTCGTGATCGGCGTAGTTTTTCCGTCTAATTCAGCCGATTCCGCCAAGGCTAGTTTTAGATTTTGTTCAAAATTTTCCGCCAAAGTTGGCTCGGTCGCAAATGAAAATTTTTCTTGCTTCTTCGCGATTTTCTCCGCTGTTGATAACAAATCTTCTGCTAAAATCAACGTATTTTTTGTAATCTTGTTTTCAAAAGTTTTCCGAAAATCTGGCAAAATATCGGCTGCGAATTTTAGATTTTGTTGCAAAATTTGTCTAAGTTCGCTCGGCATCAAACCAGCTCTTCGGAAGTCCGAGATTGAACTTTTAATATCGCCAAGATATGTAAAATCGCCATTCATTTTTTTCGATAGTGGATTATCATGCGGCAATTCTTCTAAAATTTCCTGTAAAATTTCCGTTGTCGCCATATTGTCGGCTGGACTAAAATTTGCGCCATTATAAAAATACTCCGCGTAACGACCGATAATTTCCGCGCCAAAGCTGTGAAAAGTATGCACCGCAACTTTATAAGCATCCGCGCCAAAAATACTCGCCATGC
>JAISHL010000018.1 GCA_031262565.1 Candidatus Nomurabacteria bacterium
AAGAAGCCTCAAAATCTGAGGATATGGGTAATTATTATAGAATTTCGGCAGACAATCGCGATCTGAACTATGATAAATATCTTTCAAATGGCGATAAGAAGATTGAGAAAGCAACGGAATATACTTCGGCTAATACGGAGAGGCTCGATGTTGATGGGACAATTGAAAAAATTATGACAGCAAAATATGTTCGAGATGAGTTTGAGAGGATGCATGGAAAATCTTAATAAAAAAGATAATCCAAATATAGAGAACAGGGGAGTTTCATTAGAGGTTAAAACTGCAATAATGGAGCAAATTGGTGATATGGAGCCAGATGCTATAGTGGTTCTATCTGGTGGCATTAGGCGACTCAAAGGCAATGCGAATGGAGCGAGTGAATATACGCCATCTTCTTGGGGAAATGGTTTTGATGATGGGTATACTGGTTTGGTTACGGGGGCAAAGACGCGCACTATAGCAGCGGGTTCCGCAGTAGCTAAATTATTTAATAATATTCCAATAGTCACAACTAGTGCTTCATCAAATGTAAATGATCCTTCTATGGCCGAAGTTTATGCTAATGACATGGAAAAACGAGGAATTGACTCTAATCGGATAACAAAAGAAGAAAGTTCTTACAGTACGATTAGCCAATATGTTGAGTTGATGAAATTAGCTAAAAAAAATGATTGGAAAAATCTAGCAGTAATAATAAATGACTATTGTCAACCTAGGGCGCGTATTTTATTTGATAAATTTGATCAGATTATCACTAACAACATACAGGCTAAAGAAATTTATAGGGATTTTTTATCGGATGGTCGCCAGATTAATTTTATTAGTAGCGAACCAATTATGGAGGCAATGTCGCCACATTATAAGGAGTATTTTAAGAAAGTGGAAGAGAGTGAACAATATAAGAAAATCGTAGCAAGTGAGGCGAATGGTGTTGAAGATATTAAGAATGGTAATTACTATGTGAGATTAAAGTAGGAGGTGAAAATGAATAAAAAAGTTTTAGTTCTTGGTGCAAATGGTATGTTGGGGCATATGGTAGTGCTGTATTTGCGCGAACAAGGTTACAGTGTTGACGCTTTATCTAATTCGCGAAAATTGGACGACGAGACAATTTTAATGGATATAACAGATAAAAATACCTTTGAAGAGTTTTTAACAAAGCACAATTATGATGTGATTATAAATGCGGTTGGTATTTTAATTCAGATGAGTGATAAGCGTCCAGATTTGGCGGCATATCTCAATTCTTATATGCCACACCAATTGGAGAACTTATTTAAAGATTCAGACACTAAGATTATTCATTTTAGCACTGACTGCGTATTCTCTGGTAAGCATGCTCCATATTACGAGGATTCGGTTTATGATGGTGAGACTTTTTACGATAGAAGCAAAGCTCTTGGTGAAATTATGAACAATAAGGATTTGACTCTTCGGCAATCAATCATTGGTCCAGATATGAATGAGAACGGGGTTGGGCTATTTAACTGGTTCATGAAACAATCTGGTGAAATAAGTGGTTATTCTAAGGCGGTTTGGAATGGAATTACGACATTAGAATTAGCTAAAGGTGTTGATGATGCAATCAGACAGAATTTAACTGGGTTGTATCAGTTGGTTCCAAATGAAAATATTACAAAATTTAAATTGTTGGAATTATTCAATGAGGTCTTTGATAGAAAATTAATTATTAAAGACGATAAAAAAAGCATGGATTCTAATAAGACGCTAATTAATACGCGCAAAGATTTCAAGCATGTGGTTCCTAACTATTCAGTTATGATTGGCGAGATGAGGGATTGGATGGATGAGCATGGTGAGCTATATGGTCGCTATAATGAAGAGGGTAAATGAACGTTTTGTTCCTCGGCATGCCCGTCCCGCTTGACTTAATTAACGAGCAAGATCCTAAATGTCATCATGCTAAAATTGGTGCATTGGCACAAATAAATTTACTCCGCGGACTCAAAAGGGAGAAAGATAATGATATTAGGGTTATTACGACAATGCCAGACGGAAAAGGAGGCGAAATAGATTTAGGAAATAACATTAATGCTCGAGTCGTGCCTAATTGGAGATCAGAAAGCTTCGGAATCTTTCTGGCGTCGCTAATCCCGACTAATACCGTGGCTTTTTTTAGTGAGATGCGAAAAATGAAACGGCTTCATAAAAACGAAAAAGTTATAGTTATGACATTGAATACTGCTCTGCCGTTTTCAGTTCCAGTTTTGCTGTCTCGGATTTTTTATAAAAATATAACTTGGTGTCCGTTTTTAGTTGATTCAATTGAGACTCCGCATTATGGTAATATTTTATTTCGTATAGCAAGTAGATTTAGTGTTTGGGTCGCAAAACATGCTGACGCGTCAATAACTTATAATGTGCCGAATTCGACTGACTATATACCAAATAAACCTTATCTTGAATTGCTGTTTGGTGTTAATAAAAAGGATATGAAATTATATAAAGAGTATAAGCTGCCGAAAAATAAAAAGTTCACGATTGCGTATGTTGGCGCATTGACGGATATATATAATTTTAAGGCCATTATTCAAGTGATCCAAAATACTGGCAAGAAATATCACTGGATATTTGCTGGATATGGACCAAACGAGGATGTGATTCGAAAACTGTCGCGAGACAATAAATATGATGTGGAATATTTAGGCGTTTTGAGCCATGATGAAGCTATAAAATTACACAAGAGAGCGGATCTTTTGCTGTGTTTAAGACTAAGTGACGGATCCAAAGTGAATTCGTACTCCGCAAGATATGCCACTAGCGGAAAATTGACAGAATATTTATGTTCGGGAACGCCAGTTTTAGCGACAGAAATAGGGGCGGTATCACCACAGATTAAGCCATTTTTAAATCTTATGACTGAAACGTCTGCTAAGGCTATTCGGTCAAAAATAGAGGATATTGTGAAAAGTTATAAGCAAGAGACCGCAAAGGCAAAAGATGGGCAAAGCTTTGTCTTTGATATGTGCAGTGAAAAGTATCAAAATGAGGCCGTGAATGATTTTATAGCCAATCTAGATGGTCAGACTAGCGATAATTCGACCAAATGTGATAAAATAAATCGTAAGATGAATTGGATTTTGATTTTGCTTTATGTATCCTTAACTGCCGGTGGATTGATTTTGTTAAAATTAGGGACTGGTGGTAAGCCATTAGTTTCTTCTGTTGAGGGTCAAATAATCTGGAATATAGGTATTGTATCTATATTGGGGCTGTTTTGTTATGGGGTGAGTTTCTTGCTTTATATGTTTTTAGTTTCAAAATTTGATTTGGGATATATAGTCCCGCTTACGACTGGATTGGTGTATATTTTAGTATTCGCGGCATCATTTTTGGTGTTTAAAGAAGCCTTTTCTGTTATAAAAGTATTCGCAATTTGTTTGGTTATTAGCGGGGTGATTCTATTAAATCTGAAATCAAAGTAATAATGGGGAGTTAGTCTTTGGACAATTTAATTGATATTTCTTGATGTAATTCTCGCAAGGTTTTTTCAGTCTGGTCAATTCGTTGACGTTGGTGGTTAATGAGGTAGATTAGATAGATGATTGCGGTGGTTTGGGCGATGTCAAAAGTGCTGAATGAGTCAGATTGGAAAATTGGACGACTAGTTAATAAATTGTAAACTGGAAATGAACCGCATAATACTAGAGTTATTATAAACCACATAATGAGCTGATGCGTAAAGTGGCGCTTGGTGGTCTTTTTGAGTTTGTATTGCGTTAATGCGTTAACTAGCGCAATAAGGATCACTGGTAAATTTAGAGCAATTAATAATAAATATCTCATTCAAACATCTCCGTAATTCTTCGTCTGACTAATGATTTAACAATGTTTACGCCGTTCCAGTTGTTTTGCCCTTTGGTTTTACTATATTCTGTATAAATGGCTTTGATTGGGTGTTCAGCGATTTTAAGTTTTGACTGTTTAGCTCTCCATAGCATTTCGCTGCAAAATTCGTAGCCAGTTGATTGCCATTCTAATGTATTTAGGGCGCGTTTAGAGAAGACGCGTAAGCCAGATTGGCTGTCCGTAACGTTAACTCCAAACAGAGCCCAAGTAATAAAACTGAGTCCTTTGTTACCTAAAATTTTTACTTTGCTCATACCTTGCGTGTTTATGAGTCGTGAGCCTATTAGTAAATCTATTTGGTTTTTTATTGCGTAATTAAGGCATTTGAGCGCGTCATTTGGGTCATGCTGACCATCGGCGTCCATGGTGATAGCCCAGTCAAAGTGATTTTGCTTAGCGTAGCTTAATCCGGTGGATGTTGCTGCGCCTGCTCCTTGATTTAAAATGTGATTTATTACGACCGCGCCAGATTTTTGCGCGGTTTTTTCTGAGTTGTCCGAGCTTTGGTCATTAATTACAATGATTTCTGTTTGGCAGGGTTGGCCTGCGAAAGTTTTTTTTGTTTGCGCCACTACTTCGCCAATAGTTTGGCTTTCATTGTAACAGGGTATGATGATTGCGACGCGCGGTGTTTTCATGATAATAGTTTAACATAAAGTATAGAGTTACGCCAGTTATTACGGGCGGCTAAAATTGACTTTTGTGTGCCGTAGAGATATAATTAAAGCAATTCAAGGGAGGTCAAATTATGAAAATTTTATTAACTGGTGGGGCGGGATATATAGGGTCGCACGTGGCGGTTGAGCTGTATAATGCTGGTCATACGGCGGTAATTGTGGATGATTTGTCAAATAGTAAAAAAGGGGTTATTAGTCGTATTAGTGAAATTGTTGGTGCGAAAGTTCCGTTTTATAAGGTGGATTTGCGTAATAAAGACGAATTCCGAAAGGTCTTTCAAAAGGAAAAAATTGATGGTGTTATAAATTTTGCTGGACTTAAGGCGGTGGGAGAGTCGGTTGCTA
The DNA here is from genome assembly GCA_031262565.1 of Candidatus Nomurabacteria bacterium. Taxonomy (GTDB): domain Bacteria; phylum Patescibacteriota; class Saccharimonadia; order Saccharimonadales; family Saccharimonadaceae; genus WRGU01. The sequence continues at coordinate 4,893 of JAISHL010000018.1, forward strand.
AGCCACTGGAATATTATGATGATAATTTAATTACGCTGATTAATTTATTGGAGCTAATGCGTGAATTTAATGTTAAAAAATTTGTTTTTAGCTCTAGCGCGGCGGTTTACGGCGGAAATCCAGATAAGTTGCCATATACGGAAGACAGCTTAGTTGGTTTAAATATTACTAGTCCATACGGACGCACGAAGTATTTTTCCGAGGAAATCTTGCGTGATTATTGTGCGGTTGACCCAGATTTTCAGGTAATAGCGTTGCGTTATTTTAATCCAATTGGGGCGCACGAGTCGGGGCGAATTGGCGAAGATCCGAGTGGTGTGCCGAATAATCTTGTGCCATATATTGCGCAAGTTGCCGTGGGACGGCTGGATCACGTGTCGGTTTATGGGGATGATTATGATACGCCAGACGGCACTTGCGTGCGTGATTATTTGCATGTTGTTGATTTGGCAATTGGGCATGTTATGGCGTTAGGAAAATTAAAATCTGGAATTGATTTTCTTAATTTGGGAATTGGAAGTGGGGTATCTGTTTTAGAACTGATTAGAATGTATGAAAAAGCTGCTGGTCGCACTATTCCGTATGAGATTGCGCCGCGTAGGGCTGGGGATATTGACGCTATTTATGCATCGCCCGCTAAGGCTCAGAAGTTCTTAAATTGGCAAGCGAAGCGCTCAATTGAGCAGGCTTGCGTTGATTCGTGGTACTGGCAGTCGCAAAATCCGAATGGGTATGGTGAGGGATAGATTATTTGGGTGATCTGTCAAAGTGAATCATTAAAATCGATCAAATACTGGGCTTACTTATTACGCTCATATTAAAATATTAAATCATACACGTCATGATAAATTATGGATTTGCAGGTAACAAATTATGGATTTGCAGAAAAATAAGTTTAATGATAATATTGTTGTTATGATAAGTCGTGAATTAGTAGAACAAGTAAAGACGGAATTGGTCTGGTATCCGATTGTGTCGCTAACTGGACCACGACAGAGTGGTAAATCTACACTTTTGAGGACATTTTTTTCAGAGTTTGACTATGTGACATTGGAAGATGTTGATGCTTTGCGCGAAGTGACCGATGATCCTCGCGGTTTTCTTAATAGACGCAAGACGCCGTTGATTATCGATGAAGCACAAAAAGCGCCTGAGTTATTTTCCTATATTCAAACTAAGACTGATAATGACAATACGGTGGGTGAATATATTTTATCTGGATCGCAAAACTTTTTAATGATGAAGAGAATAACGCAAAGTTTAGCTGGAAGGGTTGGTATATTGCGATTAATGCCATTATCATACAGGGAATTGTCGATGACAACTGATGAAATAATAGATCTCAATATTACTATGTTGCGTGGTGGTTATCCGCGGCTATATGATAGAAACATTAATCCCGAGGTATTTTTTCATGATTATCTCGAAACATATGTTGAACGAGATGTGCGTGATTTGTCAAACGTGCATGATTTGAACAAATTTAGATCATTTATTCAACTGTGTGCATTGCGTAATGGTCAATTAATTAATTATGCGTCACTGGCATCGGATGTTGGAGTTAGCGAAATGACAATTCGTGGATGGCTGTCTCTACTAGAGACGAGTTATATAATTCGAGTTTTACCGCCATATTATAGACAATTATCGCGCCGACTAATTAAAAGTCCAAAATTTTATTTTATTGATACTGGTTTTTTGTGTTATTTGCTTGATATTAAAACGGTTGATGAGCTAAAAAGTAGTAAATATTACGGATCTATTTTTGAGGCGTTTGTAATTAGTGAGATAGTTAAAAATAGTTATAATCAAGGAAAAAGTATCAGAAATATTTGTTTTTATCGAGATAGTGAGAGTAAAGAGATAGATTTAGTTATTGAAAATCGACCAGATGATTTGGAGCTATATGAGATTAAGGCTAGTGAGACTCGAAAAAGCGATTTTGCAGATGCGGTAAATTCAATCGGTGAGCTATTAAGCGTGTCTGAGAATCAGCGTAATATAATTTACCAGGGGGAGGACGGAGTTAGGGTTTCTGGAGTTAATTTTATCAATTGGCGGAAAGTGGTCAAGTAATTATTGCATGAAAATTTTTAGCAAACTTGCAATCTTGCGTAACTGGCTAGTATTGAAAAACGTTGGCGCTTGGAAAGCAACTTGGCTGTTTGCGCCAATTACGATTTGGTTTAGTTATCGTCCACTAATTTCGCTCGGGCGTAACGAAACGATGCATTTTGAGCTATCTGTTGTATTAATTTATATCCTAATTCTGGCTCTTATGGGACTGTCGAAAATTTGGCACGGACGACATAAATTAGTAAAAAATAAAGCGGCTTGGCTGACGAACACGTTTGTTATTTGGAATTTAATATCTCTACTTTGGACAGAAAATTTGACGCGCGGGATATTGACTTGTGGCATAGTTGGAATTTTGTGGCTGATTTTTCTGGCGACAATAGTAGAAAAAGAGAAGATGCGGAAAATTTTACCAGCACTGGTGAAGATTTTTATTGCGAGCGCGGTTGTGATGTGCGTATTGGCGTGGGTGCAAATGATCGGCGGGATTTGGTTGAGCCAGAGCGAAACGTTGTTGTGTAATGGTTGCGTGGCGGCGCAGTTTGGCTTTGTTCGACCGAATGTATTTACGATTGAGCCACAATTTTTTGGCAATATTTTGCTCGTGCCGATTTTGATTTTATTGTGGCAAAGTTTAGAGAAAAAAGCAAATTGGCGCATGAATTTAGTATTCATTTTTTTGGTCAGCACGTTGTTTTTGACGTTGTCGCGCGGGGCGATTTTTGCGTTCGGGCTCGGCGCGGTGGTTCTGCTGATTTTGCAAGTGAAATTTTGGCGACAAGTGTTGTTTGGTGTCGGCTTGATTGTGTCGGGGTTTATTTTGGCGCTGGTTTGTCAGGGCGTGACTGCTGTGATAAATCCGAATTTCAGTGAAACTTTTAGTGGTGCAGTTAATAAAAGTTTGAATCATTTATCGATGGGGATTATAGATTTGCGCGGAAGTGAGGGTGAAGATTTAAGTCAGGCGCAGAATATTAAAACTGATGTGAATGATAAAAAATATTTTAATGAAGAAATAGAGATCTCGAAGCAAGCTCAGGAGGATAAACAGAATAATGAGAAGATTGCTGAGACGGAAAAAATAATCGAGATCAATAGCTCTGAGACAAAAAATGAGCCACAGCTTGACGGCTATGTAGAGGAGTCGACGAATGTGCGGCTGAAGATGTCGGAAGTGGCGCTGAAAGCTTGGGCGAAAAATCCGCAAACAATCGCGTTTGGTGTTGGCGTTGGCGGAGCGGGTTCGGCTATGAATGAAGTTTCGGATGGCGAAATCGGCTCGCGAGAGATTGTTCAGAATGAATTTATTGAGATTTTGCTCGAAAATGGGCTGGTTGGAGGCGTGATTTTTCTGGGGATGATTTTTGGGCTATTTTATGCGACGCGACGAGAAAAATTCTGCTGGGCAATTATTGCAGCGTTTTTGGTGCAGTGGAACTTTTTTTCGGGTTATCCAAACGCGCTACATATTTATCTAATTTTCATAGTAATGTTTGCTTATTTTAATTATAAAAACAGAAAAGAATAGTTTAAAGTCAGCGTTTATTTCTCAGCGCTAATCTCACGCGCTCAGCGGTCGGATTGTCGTTCGGCACATCAGCGAGGGCAGTGGTCGCATCAGATAAACTAAATCCGAGCGCCATTAGTGCATCTAATGCTTCGTCGCCAGCGAAGTTTTGCAGTGCGCCAGTCGCGGAATCGTGCATTGGAACGTAGGTTGCGGCGCCAACTTTATCGCGCAGGTCAACCGTCACGCGCTCGGCGGTTTTTTTGCCAACTCCACTGGCGCGGGCGATAAAAACAACGTCGGCGCTTGCGATGGCGGATCGGACGGTTTCCGCGTCGCCTAAACTCAGAATTGCCAATCCAGCCTTTGGACCGACTCCTTGAACGGTGATTAAAAGTTCAAACAAACGCTTGGCTGTCAAAGTTGAAAATCCGAACAACTCTTCGGCTTGCTCGCGAATGTGGTGATATGTGTAAAATTTTACGTCGTCGTCAAGATTTGCACGTTCATAATCGTTGGTCGAAACTGAAATTTCATAACCAACGCCATGCACGTCAACGACGATTGAACCGAGAAATTTTTCCGCGACGCGCCCCGAAACGAATGCTATCATGCAAACATTTTAGCATAAATCTCACTCACTTATTGTAAAATTACAAAAACCAAACCCAGATTCACGTCTTGATTGTGATAAAATATAAGTATGGATTACAATAAAATTTTTCAGAAAAAACTTGGCGAATTAAATAAATCGCAGCGCGATGCGGTTGATAAAGTTGACGGTCCAGTGATGGTCGTGGCTGGTCCGGGAACTGGCAAAACGCAACTTTTGGCGATGCGGGTAGCGAATATTCTGCGCGAAACTGACGCGAGTCCGCAGAATGTTTTGTGTTTGACTTTTACGG
>JAISHL010000043.1 GCA_031262565.1 Candidatus Nomurabacteria bacterium
AGTTACTCTGGGGCGCACTTTTCGCAATGAAGACGTTGATGTGACGCACGAGCATACTTTTTATCAGTGGGACGGCGTTTTTGTGTCAAAAACAGCGAGCTTATCACAAATGATGGCGACGATTCGCGAATTTTTTGAGAGCTTTTATGGGGAAAAATTGAATATTGGAACACAACCCGCTAGCTTCCCATTCACCGAGCCGAGCATGGAGTTTATGATTGAGCGCCCTGCGTCGATCGGCGGAAAAGCTGGCGATTGGCTAGAAATGCTCGGCTGCGGCATGATTCACCCGAACGTGTTAAAAATGGCTGGGATTGACCCGACCGAATATCACGGCTTTGCGTGGGGTGGCGGTTTCGATCGACTGATTATGCTGAAATACGGAATTGAGGATATTCGTCATCTGGAAAGTGGCAGATTGAAGTTTTTGAAGGAGTTTAAATGAAACAGATTGAAAAGATTTCGATTGCCGAGTTAAGAACCATGGCAGAAGCAATGTATGGCGATCTAGTTAAAGCTGATGTTGACGTGCAGAAAAAAATTGTTGTAATAGATGCTGAATTGCATGCTGATATTGAGGCATTTATGTTGGAAAATGGGTCAAAACAATCAGATTTATGGGGAATAAACTTACATCCAGATGAATTCGGCACATCTGATTTTGTAGAGTTTGACTCCATGATCAATATTCGTCCGCGACAAAATAATCGGTCGCGCTACGTTGAAGATCCAAAAATTCGCGAGCAGATTTTGCAAATTATTTCAGAGGTTGTTCATGAATAATTATCAAGTTGATCGCGCAAAATGGGCAAAAATGTCGCTATTTGCACGCATGGGCAATATCGGGTCGGAAGTTGGTCGCGCCATTAACGCTCATCGTCGGAAAAATTTTGATAGTCAAAATGCGGCGATCGACCGCGCTCTAGATTTGTTTGACGCTACGACTGATGTCGAAAAGAATTTATCGCGTCGCCGTGAAATTTTACGCGCCCGCGATCAATTTTTAGCATTATTTTTTGATAATAACTTCGCCGACGCCGACAATCTGGAAAAATATTTCACCGAATTCGCCATCGCAGAAAGGATAACGCGATGAAAAAAGCCATTTTAATTCACGGTTATCATAGTAAAGAAGTCATAAACGACCCAGCTAAACCAACTCCATCTAATCACCAGTGGCTACCGTGGGTATCGAAGCAACTATATTTGAATGAAATTTTTCCAATTGCTATCGAGATGCCCGAACCGTGGAATCCGAATTATAAATCTTGGAAAAGAGAGTTGGAGCGTTTTGATATTGATGACGGAACCGTTTTAGTAGGTCATAGTTATGGGGGGGGGTTTCTCGTGCACTGGTTATCTGAGACTACTAAAAAAGTTGGCAAAGTTATTTTGGTTGCACCATACATGGGTTTGCCGTCGGAAAGTGTTAGGTCTTCACAAACGCCAGAAGAAACCGCTGAGTTTTTTGATTTTCAAATTGATCGCGATATAGTCAAGAAAACTAAAAATGGCATTGCGATTTTCGTTTCCAAAGATGATAATCCAAATATTTTAGAAAGCGTAAAACTTGTCAATGAAAATGCCGACAATATAAAGACTGTGTGGTTTGATAATAAAGGGCATTTTCGTATTAAACAAATGGGAACTGATCATTTTCCAGAGCTAATTAATGAAATCTTATACGGCAAAATAAAGGAGGCAAAATGTTAATTTCACTAAATTGGTTAAAAAAGTTCGTTGATATTGATATGCCGATTGACGAGTTGGTGCGCAAAATCGGCACGCGATTGGTCGAGGTCGAGTCGATCGAAAATTTGGGTGAAAAATATCGTGGCGCGGTTGTCGCAAAAGTCGTCGAGTGCGTTGACCACCCAGATTCCGACCATTTACACGTCTGCAAAATCGACGATGGTGGCGTGGCTCAAAACATTGAACGTGACGAAAATGGATTAGTCCAAGTTGTTTGTGGAGCGCCAAATGCTCGCGAAGGATTACTGGTGGCGTGGTTACCTCCCGAAACAATCGTGCCAGAAACTTTCGGAACTGACGACGAATTCAAACTGTCCGCGCGAAAGCTACGTGGCGTGATGTCATTTGGCATGCTCGCAAGTCCGCGCGAGCTGGGATTAAGTGACGAACACGAAGGAATTTTAGAGATTGACCCAATGATGGCGAAAGCTGGTGATGATTTTGCAAAAGCGTTTGAACTTGATGACTATCTGATCGAAGTCGAGAATAAATCCTTGACCCACCGCCCAGATTGCTTTGGAATTATTGGTTTTGCGCGCGAAGTGGCGGCGATTACTGGTTCTGAATTTCATAGTCCAGAGTGGTTTGGCGTAAATAATGTCATTGCGAGCAGTGCGAAGCAATCCATTATTGATGATAAACTGGATCGCCACACCGAGGCAAGCTCGACTCGCGATGACAATAATATTTCTTTGTCCGCACCAACAATCACCCTTCCCGATCCAAAACTTTGCCCACGTTATGAATGTGCGGTCTTGAGTGATATTGACAAAAATAAACAGTTGGACGAGATTGAAAAATCTTACCTCATGCGATCAAAAATGCGTTCGATTAGCGCAACAGTTGACATTACGAACTTGATTATGCTGGAAACTGGGCAGCCATTACACGCTTTCGACTACGATAAACTCGTCAAAGTTTCGCCAACTGGCAAGCCTGACATTATCGTGCGCGCCGCCGAAAAAGGCGAGAAAATGACTTTGCTCGACAGCAAAGAAATTGAACTTGATCCGAAAGATATTGTCGTTTGCGCGGGCAATGAAACAAATTCTGTGCCGATCGCGTTGGCTGGCGCAATGGGCGGCGCGTCAACCGAAATTGACGACACGACGACGAATATTCTGCTTGAAAGCGCGACATTTAACCTCTATAATTTGCGAGGCACGCAATTCCGTCACGGGATTTTTTCTGAGGCGATCACAAGATTCACAAAGGGTCAACCAGCCGAATTGACCGATCCAGTTTTGCGTCATACTTTGCAAATTTTCATGGATAAAACGGGCGCAACAATTGCCAGCGACATTACCGACAATTACGCGCTAAAAACCGAAAATCCAGTTTTAGAGATTTCCGACACCAAGGTAAATGGTTTGCTTGGCTCAGATTATGATTATGCAACCATCGAAAAAACTCTGCGCGCGCTGGGCCATGAAATTAGTTGTGATTGTAGCAAATCCGATAAATGTGACTGCGCAAAAATCAAAGTGCAAGCTCCATGGTGGCGCACCGACGTTAATATCGTCGAAGACGTCATCGAGGACATCGGTCGCGTCAATGGCTTTGATGAGATCACGCCAGCGTTACCAAGCCGATCAATGACGCCAGTTCGCCCGAACAAAATTATGGAATTGAAAGATAAAATCCGCGAATTTTTGGCGAGCGCGGGCGCAAATGAGATTCTAACTTACACGTTCGTCAGCGGCGATTTGTTGAAAAAAGTTGGGCAAGATCCCGAAAATTCCTATAAGCTCGCCAATTCAATCTCGCCAGAGTTGCAATATATTCGCCAACAAATCGTGCCAAATATTTTAGTCAAGGCTTACGAAAATTTGCGCGTGGGTTATGATAAATTTGCGCTTTTCGAGCTGAATCAGATTTTTAGAAAAGAGCTTGAATTAACAGAGGAAAATGTGCCAAAATATTCCGATAATTTGGCGTTTGTTTTTGCAGATAAAAGCGAAAAAAGTAATTTTTATGACGCGAAAAACTATTTGGTTAAATTGGGTGACAAACTTGATATAAAATTTGAATTTCAACCAATCGAAAAACTACCGCGACACGAAGCTTATTTTGAGCCGAAGCGTAGCGCGCTGGTTTTTGTTGGCGACGTTCAAGTTGGCGTGATTGGCGAGATAAAATCGTCAGTGGTGCGCGAACTAAAACTACCAAATAAAACTTCCGCTTTTGAGATTGGACTCGGCGCGCTTATTTCATTCATTCCAGATCACTCCGCATATAAACCTGTGCCGAAATTCCCTGGCACGACGCGAGATATTTGCTTCCAAGTCGCCGACAAGATCAGTTTTGCCGAAGTTGATGGTCTTTTGCGCGACAATCTAAGTGAATTGCCAGATGGTTTTGTTTGGAAAATCCAGCCAGTTGATATTTATGCGCCAGAAAATAGCTTGAAAAATATCACTCTGCGTGTCGAATTTTATGATTACAACAAAACTATCGACGCAAAATTCATCGGCAAAGTTATTGAAAAAATCGCGAAAAATGCAGAAGAAAAACTAGGCGCGAAGATTATATAATTGTCGTTACGAATGAACTAAACTTGTCATTCCGAACTTGTTTCGGAATCTATAATATAAGGTAGATGCTGAAATAAATATCGGCTTCGCCTCCTTCGGCTCTTGATTCATCAAGAATAATATTCTCATGAATCAATTCGCCTCCGCCAGCATGACAGTGATTTTACTGGATTGCCACGTCGCTACACTCCTCGCAATGACAAAGAACGGAGATCCTGAAACGAGTTCAGGATGACAAAAATATGTCACATCACATCTGGTCAAGCTGTTGATTGCGCCGAATATAACGCGGCGCG
>JAISHL010000066.1 GCA_031262565.1 Candidatus Nomurabacteria bacterium
GCCGTCCGACCATTTTATATGATCGCGCAATTTAACATTATAGGTTTTTCCGTCATCCGACATTGACCAAGATTCCGCTAAAATCCCCTTCAAATGCCCTGTTTCATCATAAGAAAACAGTGGCTGATAAATTAAACTCGACGCGGCAATCTCGGAATTAGTCGTCACGTAAAGCGGATTTATAGTGTTAATTTTATCAACAACGCCTTCCATATATGTGCCACCATCGGCCGCGACGGTCGTATGGGTATTTCGAGATAAAACCGTCGCTTGCGCAATACAAATCACCACGAGAATACAAGCCAGCGACAACCAGCCGATAACTTCTCGGCGCACTGTGCGAAGATTATCCCAACCACCAACGAAAACTTTTTTTATATGAGTAAAAACGAGCTTCTGTGTGCGATCAACTTTTTGCCTGACGGCATCTATCGCACTTTTTTCTTCGGGACTGCTACGTTTTTTTGCCATTTTCCTAGCCTAGAATTAGGTTGACTACGATACTCAATACAAAAACCACTGCAACAACAATTGTCGTATCGTAAAGATTTTTTTCAATTCCACGTCGAGTCGTAAAAAGTTCGCCACTCGCGCCAAATCCAGCACCCAAAGTTGCGCCGCGCGATTGTAATAATATCAGCAGAACCATCAGCGCCGCACTTATCACTGTTACATTTGGTAAAATTTCCCCTAAGTTCATTTCTTATCTCCTCCATTAGATGTTTTACTAAAACTTTTGAACCCAATAATTAAGCTCACTATATAGTTTACCAGACTTATTACAAAACTGCTAATAATTGCATAGCCAAAGCTCATTTCAATATGTGGCGCGATCACAATAGTCAACCAAACCAAGAATCCGTTGATTAGTAGCATTAGTAAACCTAGCGTCAATAATATAAACGGCATCGACAATGATACAAGCGCAGTTCGCAAAACCGCATTCACCGCCGAAAAAATCAATCCTGCGCCAAGATATGTCAAAACAGATTGTAGCCAAGTGTCGGCGTTGGTTTTATTACCAAATAAGCTAACCGAAATCCATAATCCGACACTACACGAAACCCAGCGCACTAAAAATGAGCTTATGGATTCTCTGTTAATTAGTTTTGTCGTCATTGTAATTCTTCTGGTGCCCGAGACTGGACTTGAACCAGCACACCTTGCGGCATACGCACCTGAAGCGTACGTGTATACCAATTTCACCACTCGGGCATAACCAACTTGAACATTATATCACGTTACATAAAAATAATACAAATTGTGGTATAATTGATTCATGAAAAAAGTGAAGTTAGTAATAGATACGAACACGTTTGTTAGATTTTGGTTGGTCAGTTTGAGTTTTGTCGCAGCGATCGCGGCGATTTGGCTGGCGTGCAATGCAATAATCATGGTGCTAGTGGCGTTTTTCTTGGCAATCGCTTTGAATCGCCCAGTTTCGTTTATCGCCCGACATCTACCCGGAAAATCGCGCGTTTTGGCGACACTACTAGCTTATGTGGTCGTTGTTGCGATAATATTACTGCTATTTTTCAATGTTGTGCCGATTTTCGTCGAGCAAATTGCAAAGTTTTTAGAAGCTTTTCCACAGACAATCAAAAGCATGCAAGAAGGATCGAGTTGGTTTAGCGACTTACTCGTGCAATATAATTTGGAAAGTTCTTGGTCGAATTGGTTAAGAGAGTTACAAACTAATTTTGGACAAGTTGCGTCTGGTTTGGGTGGATCTTTTGTCGGTATTTTGAATGGCTTAGTAAACACAATTATCAACATTGTTTTCGTTGTAGTCTTGACGTTCTTTATGTTGATTGAGGGTTCGGAATGGGAGAAAAAGTTTTGGCGATTAGTTTATAAAGATGCCGACAAGAGAAAGCGTCATCAAGCTATTGTTGGCAAGATGTATGATGTCGTCAGCAGTTACGTCAGCGGTCAGCTGCTCGTCGCTGCGATTACCGCCACTGCCACTATGGCTTGTATCGCGATTTTGTCGCAGTTCTTCCCTGCGATACAATTACCACTGATTTTGACCGCTTGGCTGGTGCTGTTTTTGATGATGTTGGTTCCGATGTTTGGCGCATTTATCGGCGGTGCAGTCATTACGCTTTTGCTCGCGCTTTATGCGTGGCCAGCGGCAATTATTTACATGATTTTCCTCATCATCGAGCAACTTATCACCAGCAATATCGTATCGCCAAAAATCCAGAGTAAGCGATTAAATGTGTCCGCATTAATTGTCTTGGTCGCCATTATCTTCGGCTTGCAGGTCGCGGGAATTTTCGGCGCACTAGTTGCCATACCAGTGGCGGGTTGTATCATGGTTCTAGTTCGCGACACTATAAAGCGTCATCGCAAAGAGGCGGTCGCCGCGAATAATGAAGTTGATTTAGATAGTGAAGATCCAAATAAGGTGATGGTTTTTAATAGTTCTGATAATTATGTATGTGTCGAGCTTCGCGATAATAAGCAAAAGAAAACCGATAAATAGTCAATTAAACCCTCAACCAGATCGTCATTTCGCCCTCATCTCGCAAGACGATTCCTTGTGATTTCAGAATATCACGAAGTCGATCAGATTCTGTCCAGTTTTTCTCTACGCGAGCAGTTTCGCGCAACTTTATAAAGTTTTTCTGCTCGTTGGTAATGTCGGGTGTTGTATTATAGAGGTCGAGCCCCAAATTCTCGTCGACGAACTTTATAAAGTTTTCAATATTGTTATAGTAATTTGTGGCATTAACATTCTCAATAAATTGATCCAGATTTTTTAATGCGTTCGGCGTGTCTAAGTCATTTAATAAATCGTCGCCAGCTAATACTAAATAATTTAGTGGATCACTAAAATCTGCACCGTCAAGACAGTTTTGCCAACGTAATTCCGCTACATTTCGCCACCTTTTTAGCCGATTTTTTGCCGCCTCTAAATTCTCCCAGCTAAAATTCGTCGCCGATCGATAATGCGATTGCAAAACTAGCATACGAAAATCCAGTGGCGAGAAGCCTTTTTTGATAATATCAGGCAGAGTATAAAAGTTATGCGCCGACTTGCTCATTTTTTTGCCATCAACCAAAAGATGTTCATTGTGGACAAAAAACTTTGCGTAAGTTTCAGGCTGATCCCCCGCCGTCGACTGCGCGATTTCGTTTTCGTGGTGCGGAAAAATCAGATCGACCCCGCCAGTATGAATATCAAACGGCTGCCCCAGATTTTTCACCGACATCACCGAGCATTCAATATGCCAGCCTGGGCGACCAAGCATTGAAATAATCGCCTCCTTCTCGCCAATTTTGTCGCTCAATTTGGTTGCATCGACAGAATCTCGCGAGCAAAGTTGGCTCGCGTCGGCATCAATCTCAAACTCCCAGCTCGGCTCGCCATCTTTTGCTCGTTTCCATAATGCAAAGTCCTGCGCCGAGGCTTTGTCATATTCGTCGTTGTCAATTCGCGACTGCATTTCAGCTGGCAATTCAATCGTCGAAAGTTGCCCGTATTTGCGCGCCTTGCGATACTCGGCAATCGAAAAATAAATCCCGTCATCCGCAACATACGCCACGCCGAGATCAAGTAATTTTCGGATCAAGTCTTGAATCTCTGCGATATTTTCCGTCGCTCGAACAAATTTGATTTTTGAAACGTCATTACCAACTTGCGCCATCTCATTCAAGAATATTTTTTCATAATGTCGCGTCAATTTTTCCAACGCCGCCATCGGATCTAGGTCAGGAAAATTCGCCCGAGAATCACGAATGGTTTTGTCGTCAACGTCAGTAAAATTCATCACGTGTTCGGTCGAAAATCCCGCCAAGTTCACAGCGCGGCGCAAAATGTCGGCATAAATATACGACGAAAGATTGCCGATATGCGCGTGATTATAAACCGTTGGACCGCACGAATAAATCCGCGCATTTTTACCATCAATTGGCGCAAATTCGTCAACTTTTTTCGTCAGAGTATTATGAAGTTTCATCAGCCGATCTCCGTTATTTTATCAATTTTTACTAAGATTCCGCCCTTGGCTGGCATATCTAAGTTTTCTGGCTGAGATTTTATTTTTTCGTAATATTCGCCGTCCGTAACATATTCCGCCGTGCCAAAAATCTTCAATCCATTCCAGTCTTTGTCGTAAACCGCCAAGCAAATTTTTCCGTTTGCGCGCAAATTTTCAACAGTTTTGCCCAAAAAATTATCAGTGAATAAAATATAGTCAT
>JAISHL010000068.1 GCA_031262565.1 Candidatus Nomurabacteria bacterium
AATTGTCAAAGAACCCGCACCCGAAAAAAATAATACAGCAAATTATGATCCCAACGACGAAGAATACATTTATGCCCATAAGGATGAAAGGCGTATTCATCGTGCAAGAGTCACCGTTAATGGTCGTCAATATAATCGTGAATATTATGGTGCTACCATTAGAACCGAAAAGAGTGGAATCGGTCGCATTGCAGCTAAACTTCTTGGACTAGATATGAATAAGGATCTAAAAATGCATAGTGATGAGTATTTAGAGGTTCAAGGAGAATATGATCGAATTGATAGGGAGTTTGCGGAAGAGAATCTGGCTGCGTTTAAGAGATTGAGATCAGGGAATCATAATTTTTCGCATTATCACACTGCGGGCATACCACTGAAACAGTATAATCCAGGGTTTGACTATACAGAGATAGTTCAGAGAGATAGGCAACCATTACCTGTGGTAGAGGCAGGGGTTGCCAATGAGTGGGATTTTCCAGATGCAATTAAGTTTGCTTCTGAAGAAGAATATTTGCGTGATTTTGCCAATGTCCCTAAGGAAAATATACCAGCAATTCGCAAAAAATATAACATTCCCGATGACGCTAAATTTGTATGGGCGCTTATCGGTGGGCGCGAAGTGCGCGTGAATGTATCGACAGACGATTTTGGAACGGTTTTAGATGATGATAATGAAGCGTAGTTAGAATAAAAACGCCCTGATTTTGTTGTTCGGGCGTTTTAATTTTGTCGATATTGCAACGCCTCTGCCACATCAGCGGTAGTGATATTGTCATGACCAGCGAGATCAGCGATTGTGCGGGCGACGCGCAGGGTTTTGAAATAACTGCGAGCAGACAGGTTTAGTTTATCGGAAGCAGTGTCGAGCAGGGCTTTCGCTGGTGTGTCTAAGTTGGCGATTTTTTCGAGTTGCTTATTCGTCAGAGCGGAATTTGGTCGTTTCTGGCGCTTGATTTGGAGATTGCGCGCGGTGACAATTTGTTTTAGCCACTCTTGACCGTGCGGTTTGTCGGCGGTTTTTGTGAACAGTTTTTCGCGTTCAACTCTGGCGACAGGAATTATCATGTCAATGCGATCTAGCAGCGGTCCAGATAAGCGCTTCTGATAATTCGCGATAGATACTTGCGAACAGATGCAAGCCTGTTTGTCATCGCCAAGATAGCCACAAGGGCAGGGATTTTGTGTCGCCACCAGCATAAAATGCGCTGGGTAGGTAGTTTTTCCAGAGGCGCGCGAGATTGAAATTGTGCGGTCTTCTAGTGGTTGACGGAGAGCTTCGAGCGATGTTCGCGGAAATTCGGGAATCTCGTCCAAAAACAGCACGCCGTTGTGTGCCAGAGAAATCTCGCCTGGCTTAACTTTTGATCCGCCACCGATCAGGGCAACAAACGAAGCCGTGTGATGTGGCGCGCGAAAAGGTCGATCGGTGATAATTTTGTCGGTTTCGCCCGCCAGCGAATAAATTTTAGTCGTCTCAAAAATCTCGTTTTCTGCAAGTGGCGGCAGAAGTTCGGGCAAAGATTTGGCGAGCATAGTTTTGCCAGCGCCGGGTGGACCAGTGAATAATAAATTGTGATGACCAGCGGCAGCGATGATCAGCGCACGCTTGGCAGATTCTTGCCCGCGAATATCGTCTATTAGTAGGGTAGAAATTGTATTATTTTCTACAACAGTTTTAGGGATTGGTTGTATGAGCTTTTCGCCGATTAAGTGTAAAATCACTTCGGTGAGCGTTGTAGCTCCAACAACATTTATGCCGCTAATTAAAGTCGCTTGCTCGGCATTTTTTCGCGGTAAAATAATAGTTTCGCAACCGTTGCGACGCGCGCATTCCGTTAGAGAAATCACGCCGTTTATTGGGCGCAATTCGCCGTTTAGTGATAGTTCGCCAGCGAATAAAACTTTCTCCAAGCTTTGTTGTCGCAATTGACCGCTGGCGGCTAAAATTGAAATTGCAATAGGTAAGTCCAGATGAGAGCCTTCTTTTGCAAGATTGGCTGGCGCTAGGTTGATCGTGATCCGCTTGGCGGGGAAGGTTAACTCAGAGTTGGAAATAGCCGCTCGCACGCGTTCGCGAGATTCGCCGACCGCCTTATCTGCTAAACCAACAATGTTAAACGCTGGTAGTCCTTTGGTCGTGTCGCACTCCACTGTGACTAACTCGCCGTCAAAACCCACCGAGACCGCCGTTAAAACTCTTGAAATCATAAGCTAATTATATCGCTTATGGACGAAAAAATCAAAATATGATAAAATAGAAGTGTTCGTGGGGCTGAATTTGTTTCGACGAATGGAATTTAACAGATTGATCTATCGAGCAGTTGATTACTTTACAATCTACAATAAATGCAAAATCAAGCATTTTAGCAAAAGTTAAGGCGTTTTTTGCGCCTCAAATGGCTTTTGCGCCAGTTGTCGCTTAGTTTTGACAACCATCTAGGACTCAAGGCGGCGTAGAGTCTTACGGTGTTATATTACGACGCTCAGTTTGTTTGCGGTTTTACAGCGCAGGCAAATGAAAACTAGCTGTAAATTTGATACGCTGAACTTTGCTATCGTCCATGCGGCGCGTCAAATATTCTGACAATAGATAGGCTTCGTAAACGGTCAATAGGTTACCATTCGGACGCGGGGTCAGTACCCGCCAGCTCCACCAAAATTATTACATAGATCAGCTAACTGGTCTATTTTTTATGGCTTTAATTATAAAAATAAGCATCAAAAAACGGTCGTCCGCGAGAATGAAACGACCGTATACGAGAATTTATAAGTTTTGTTTGTTTTTGCTTTGTGCCACTTCTGAATAACTTTTTTATTCAGAAGTTACCTCTATAATAGCACAACAAAATGCTTATGTGAATACCCTAAACAACGTATTTTTTACTACAACTATTGCGGTTGTGGAAAACTTTCGTGCATTGATGATAGATATTTTCTTGATACATATGTTATGACGACACGGAAGGATGGCATTCGCGTTAGGCAATTAGAGACTACACGAGAAATTGCGCTAGAGCAATGGATCGTGACGAATCCGATTCAAATAAAAGGTGATTACCCGAATAATTACATGTTGTCTAATGAAACGTTTATTGAAAAGTATGATAGAACCGACATTGATGGCGTATATCAAGCAAAAAATGTTGCGCGAATTATTAAAAACGATATTGGAGCGCCAGTTGAAATTATGGCGCCGTGGGGCTGGTTGCAACGTGGCGACGAAAATTGCTATTTTGAAGTTGACTATAATCCAGACAATATTGACGAGATCGGAAGCGATCGTTATATAATTAGCGAGAACGATTTTGCTACATATAAAATGAAAATGCCAGAATAAAAAGCATTTTTACTACGTTTTTCAAACTAAATATTACAAAAATACAACGTTAACTAAAATATAAAATCAGATTATAAAAAATCGCTCAATCTGTTATAAAAAGATAAATGTAAAAATTACAATAAAATCGGCTAAAAAGTTATTGACATAAACGCATTAGTTTGCTAAACTAAATACAAGCTTTTACAAAAATAAAAAATCACGCTTGAGCTAAGCTCGCGGATAACAAAAAACAAAAATAAAAGCTCGCACATTAAAGAATAATACTGACCTGAATCGCTGCGTAGAGCAAAGCTCCGTGGCTGATGGATCTATTATATTTGAAACGCAGACCAATAAGACGTTGTCATGTAATAGATTTTCGTGGCAGGGCTGGTAGCAAGATATATGCGAAAATCGTTGAACAAAGTAGAGATTTAATCGCGTTGCTACCATTCTGCTACGAACGCGTTGAGCGTAAAAATTACCTCTGAGAGTAGGAAATTTCAGCTCCGCGGTGTGCTCCCCAATAAGGAGCGGTCAGTGAAAGGCCACTCTGGTCTCAACTAAGACTATCGTGACTCGCGCCCAGTTATATACATTTTGTGGCGGATGAGTTTGTCGCAATGACTTCACGAATACTCTATGATGCCAGAGGGCCTCTTCTCAATATAATAGACGAGGTTGTAGTTAAATTGTGTTAAAATAGTGTCTATGAAACGTAGAATACCTTTGACGGTTGCTCTTGCTGGACTGATAGTGTCGGCGTTGGGGCTTTTTTTAATGTTGAATTTAACGAGTCCGTTTAAGGCGGGATCTTTCGGAATATTGGTGGTTTTTGCACTGGTTTATATTATGACTTTTTCGGTCGCGATATTTTTACAGAGGTTTTTGAAGGTGGTATATAGACTCATTATCCCAGCTAGGAAAACTGCGACGAACAATGAATATATCGAAGCGTTGTCGCAACGACGAGTTAATCTAATAATTGCCACGCTAAGTTTTGTGCCGATCTTTATCTTATCTATGAATTCAATCGGACAGATAAATATTTTTGATGTTGTGTTAATTACTATAATTGAAGGACTTGTAATTTTCTGGATTATGCGAAAAACTGCAAAATAGCAGATTAAAATGCTGAACTTTTTACAACATTTTTAACAAAAAACAGAGTGGCGGTTGAATAAATTTTGTATTCACTATATAAACTAGTCAAAATGAATATGTTTGTGATATAATTTATATATGTATCCTCAGGGTCAAAATGGGCAAAATTTTAACGTTGCACCAACGGGCAACGCTCACCAAGTTAGTGTTACTCCAAATTTGGGAAATGTTGCGGCGAATATGGGGTCGAATACTGCGAATTACAGTCTAAATATGCCGAATATAGCACCTGTTACACCTGAGGTGGCGCCATTACAATCGCAAGAGAGATTATCAAATCATGAGGGGCAATATGGTCCAGGACAGAGTCAAACTCCACAGGACGATCAGGCTGTAATTCAGCAACAGGCTACCGTAGCGCCAACGCCCGTCGTCGCACAGAGTATGCAGTCAGCGACAACCACTACGCCAGCCAATGCGGCAGATGAAGATTTAATAGAGAAAGAATGGGTTAATCAAGCCAAAACTATCGTCTCGCAAACCAAACACGACCCCTATGAACAGTCAAAAATGGTTGCGGCGCTAATGAGGGATTATATCAGTAAGCGTTATGGAAAAGTAGTTGGAAAGGCGCAAGAGTAGCTATGGAAGGCGCAGTAGGGATTTTTGTAATTACGCTTGTCGTTGTGGGTGTCATATCGATAATGGTCGCAGTCGTGTTTTTTCAGGCGCGCAAAAGTTTTCGTGAACAGAAAGGGTATGAGCGTGGCTTAAAAATGGTTCCGTTGATGATACATTTGCCGCCGCCGAGCGATGATATTCGGAGTGAATCGCGCGACGCTCGTGATGTGGTTGATGAAGCGGTTTCGCAGGCGCAAACCATGTATAACATCATAAGTTCGACCGCAACGAAGGGTTTTAAGAGTAATTTTTATGGACAACGGCATCTGTCGTTCGAGCTGGTGGCTCATGGCGGGCTGATTCATTATTACGTGGTAGTGCCGATGGCGCTTTTAGATACGATTAAGCAGGCTGTTGTGGCGGCTTATCCGACGGCGCGACTAGAAGAAATTGAAGAAATAAATTTGTTCAGTGAAGCTGGCAAGATTAGCGGCACGATTGGTGGTGAGTTTACACTCAAAAAGCCTTATGAATTTCCAATCGCGACTTATCAAGAGAGTAAACGTGACGCGATGCGCGCGATACTTTCGGCGTTGTCGACGGCGACGCGAGAAGACGGCGTTGGAATTCAGCTCATGATTCGGCCAGCGAATAGCAACTGGGCTAAATCAATTGAAAAGCGCGTTAAAGATATTAAGGCACACAAAAAGGGTGCTAGCAGTGGCAAAAGTGGAATGGGCTTTGACGCGAGCTATTTTGCGGAGGCGCTGAGTGCGCTTTGGAAACCACCTACGGTCAGCGCTAAGGATGATAAAAATAATCCAACGCCAGAAAAGCCGTTATCTGGGGCGGATCAGGCTAAGGTTGAAGCGTTGGAAGATAAAGGCAAATATTCGGGCTATGAAACGTTGATTCGCGTCGTCGCGTCGTCCTCTAATAACGCTCGTGCACAGGTGTTGTTGAATAATGTTATCTCGGCTTTTGCACTGTTTGATTCGCCAACGAAAAATGGCTTCAAATTTTCGCCAGCACGCAATATTGAAACTTTTGTTACATCTTACATATTCCGCTTTTTTCCGCCAGAGATTCGATCTAATATTTTGAATACGGTGGAACTTGCAACGGTATTTCATTTGCCAGATCAGACTAATATTCCATCGTCACAGGTTGAGCGACAGAGGTCAAAACAAGTTGACGGTCCGACTGAACTGCTTGATGAGGGTTTTTTGCTCGGTTATAACGTATTTCGCGGAGTTAAGAAACCGATTCGCCTTAGCACGAAAGATCGTCGTCGTCACGTTTATATAATTGGTCAGACGGGAACGGGTAAATCTGTTTTGCAGGAAAATTTGGCGCTGCAAGACATGCTAGATGGCAAGGGTTTTGCTCTGGTTGATCCACACGGCGACTTGGCGGATCATCTGATCTCAATGGTGCCGAAAGAGCGCGTTGAAGATGTAGTATATTTTAACCCGAGCGACCTTGACAATCCAATTGGTATGAATATTATGGAGGCGCATAGTCGTGATGAACAGGACTTTGTGATTGGCGAGGTTATTAACATGCTTTATAGCTTGTATGACCCAGGGCATACGGGTATCGTTGGTCCGCGCATGGAGAATATCGTGCGCTATGCGGCGTTGCTATTGATGTCAGATCCAAATAATCCAGCGTCGTTTATGGATATTCCGAAAGCTCTGGTTGACCCTGAGTTTGCAAAGTCGAAAATTCCTTATGTTACAGATTCGCAAACGTTGGATTTCTGGACAAAAGAATGGCCAAATGCACAGAGGTCAAATGATGCAGGTGAAGTGACTTCTTGGGTTGTGTCGAAGTGGGCTCCGTTTCAAACTGTGGCGATTCGTAATGTGATCGGACAGGCGAAGAGCGGCTTAAATATTCGCGAGATTATGGACAATAAGAAGATCTTGCTGGTTAATCTCTCAAAAGGTAAACTAGGCGAAAAAGCGGCGCAGTTGCTCGGTATGATGTTTGTTATGAAGTTTCAGCAGGCTGCCATGAGTCGCGCGAATATTCCTGAGGATGATCGCGTTGACTTTACGCTATATGTCGACGAGTTTCAGAACTTCGCCACCGACAGCTTTGAGTCGATTCTGTCTGAGGCGCGAAAATATCGCCTATCGCTGATTGTCGCTAACCAGTTTATGACCCAGTTGACGGATAAGATTCGCGAGGCAATTATCGGTAACGTCGGCACGGCTATCTGTGGTCGTATTGGCGTGACGGACGCAGAGCAAATGGTTAAGCGATTTCAGCCAACATTTACGCTTGAAGATTTAATCAAGATGCCAAATTATACCTCGGTGGCGCAAATTCTTATCAACAGCGTGCCGTCGTCGCCGTTTTCAATGGACTGGTTGCCTCCGATGGGGCATCCGAATGAGCAATTAGCTGATGCGATTAAGCGGTTGTCCGCGTCGAAATATGGTCGTCCGCGTGCGATCGTAGAGGCGGAGATTACAAACCGTTTGCAAGCGGCAGAGATCGCTAAGGCGGAAGATAAAAAGCGAAGGCTTGAAGCTATGCGAAATTCGTCGGTTCCAGTGCCGAATCAGTCTAGAAATACGTCGCCAATTTCACAACAGTCTAGCCAAAAAACATTGCCGACTACATCTGTTAATCCTAGCAGACCAGCTCCGCAGTCTAATAACAATAGCTCGTCATTCCTAGATAGTTGGTTGTCAAAAAAACAACAAATACCAGCGTCGCAAACACCAAAACCAACCAATACTATCGCAACGCGACCTGTGCAATCTCCACAACCCGCACAGTCTCAACAACTGCCAATAAACCAATCATCAGCGACTCAAT
>JAISHL010000088.1 GCA_031262565.1 Candidatus Nomurabacteria bacterium
CTCTCAAAAATCTCACGAATTTGAGGTTGTTGATCAATGGACATCTTTTTTGATGGCTTCACTAACTCAGGATTAGCTGGCGCTATATCCTTATCTTCAACCATAAAAATCTACTCCTCGTCTGATTTTGTGTCGTCTTTGTGCTTGCTAAATAATTTATGACCAGCTTGTTTAGCTTTCTCAACTTCTTTGCCTGCAAAATCTTTGACTTCGTGAGCTTTCTTAACTGTAAAATCTTTCGCCTCACCAGCTTTTTCTTTGATGTCGGCGCGAGTTTCTTTGCCTGATTTTGGTGCGAATAATAAACCGCCAATTGCGCCCAAAGCTGCTCCGATTCCTGCTGCTAGTGCGAACTTTCCTGCGTCTGATTTTTTACTCATTGTTTTTTCTCCTTTGTTTTATTAAATTACGCACCCATTTTACCATAATTTGCGTAATTATCGCTGGACTAGCGACACGACGCACATTTTCGGTAAACTGTTTGATATTTTCGGTAGCATCACCGACGGTAGTAGTAATCTTTTTGATCTTGACAGAAATCTTGATCAACATAATTATCAGCACGATTCCAAGGATTAAAAACAGCCCGAGAAACGCCGATAAGATTATCACCAACACCTGAAATGCATCCATACTTACATTTTACTACACTCAAATAAAAAACACAAGGACTTTGCCTCGTGTTTTCATATCTGTTGTGCGATTTATTGCAATGCAAAATATTCTTTACATGCCTCGAAATAATTTTTTGGATCACCAGTGGTTGTCCACTTGCCTTGCGTTTTTTCAACCAAAACATCACCTTCTTCGGCGAGTTTCGTGATTCCGTCAACTGTCCAGAGTTCGCCGTCCAATCCTGTTTCGTCCAACTTGTCAAAAATTTCTGGCGTTAATAGGTAGCGACCATAGGAAGTCAAATTAGACGGAGCATCTTTCTTTGGCTTCTCGACGATATGACTCAAAGTATGTTTCTCCTTGTCTTTCAGTGCGATAATGCCATATTTACTCAAAACGTCATCTGGCATCTCCTGAGCCATAATGACAGCTTTTACTTCTGGATTCGCCTTATATGCGTTAATTAAAGTTTTCGCGTCAGAACTCTCCAAAACCACATCGTCGCTGTAAATTACCAAAAACGCCTCATCGTCGTTTATAAACTGGCGGGCGCTGACGATTGGCGAGCCATTGCCATAAGGCAAGCTTGCGTCCTGCTCGATCACGGTGATTTTTGGAAAATTTAGCACCTTTTGAACTGGCTCAAATCGCTCGGATTTACCCTGTTTGTCGAGCAATTTTTTGACATTCTCGCTTGAATTATGGAAATAGTCCTCGTAAATCGCCTTCCCCATCGTGCCAGGCGTGGCGACAATTATAATCTCCTCAATTCCTGCCTCGACGCATTCCTCGACCATGAGCTGCATAACAGGCTTCGCGCCCATCGGAATCATAGCTTTTGGAATGGTTTTTGTGATTGGCAAGAATCGGCTGGCAAACCCAGCGTCAGTGATGATCGCCTTGGTTGGTATCTTATATTTAGTCATTTTCCCTCCTGAAATTTACTAATTTTAATCAATTTTCGCAAACCGTGGCACTATTTTAGCATCTTTTTCAACTTTTTGTAGAAAACTGTCAACTTTACGATTAAAAATCATATTCGTTTCGACGTCTTCGTAATTCACCGAAAAAGCGTCGTCTTCTTCACGCACGGATAGGCTATGAATTTTATAGAGATGACCGTTTTTATAGTGTCGATAAATGTCGCCGATTTTTAACGTTTTCTCGACATCAGCGCGAGTTTTTTGTAAATCTTCCAGTGATAAATGCGCCATTTACTGTAATTTCTCCCTGATTAGTTTTTGCGCCAGCGCTGGATTTGCTTGACCTTTGGACTTCTTCATAATCTGACCGACCAAGAAACCGATAGCTTTCATTTCGCCATTTTTAATGTCCTCAACCGCTTTTGTAGCGGCTGGATCAGCCAAAACTTCGTCGACGATTTTAGATATGGTGGACTCATCGCTCACCTGTAACAGATTTTTTTGCTCGGCGATAACGTGCGGATCGCTATCATTTTTCGTCATTTCTGCAAAAATTTCCTTGCTCGCTGTTGATGAAATCTCATTTTTATTGAGCATCTCGGCTAGTTTGATGAGATTTTGCGCGGACGGCAAAGTATTGTCATTCCGAACTTGTTTCGGAATCTCGTCTGCCTCTTCGCTAGATCCTGAAACGAGTTCAGGATGACAGTTTTCGGATTTGAGTTTGCGTGAATTACCATCTTCATCGCCAGTTGGTAACGCGCTCACGAATAGATTCACGATTTTTTTCGTCAATTCCGCGTTGGATTTATCCAAAATCTCCGCGATCAACCTCGCGATATTTTTGTCGTTCAAAAGCACGCGGATCACTGATTCGTCAACTCCCAAAACCGCAAATTTCGCGCGGTATTCATTTGGTAATGTCGGCATATTTTCCTGTAATTCCGCAATTTTTTCATCAGTCAAAACGATTGGCGGAATGTCGGCGTCGGGCATATAGCGATAATCCTGCGCGTTTTCCTTGGATCGCTGAGATACGGTGACTTGTTTGTCGTCCAGCCAACCACGTGTTTCCTGTGTGATAGTTTCGCCGTTCTCGATCGCGTCAATTTGTCGATTTATCTCATATCTCGTGGCGCGCTCGACGCTATGAAAACTGTTCAAATTCTTGATTTCCGCGCGGATGCCAAGTTTTTCCGCGCCAGCTTTTGCGACTGAAACATTTACGTCAAAGCGCATATTTCCGTGATACAGGTCGCCAATTGTTACGCCCGCATAAGTCATTAACAGATGCAATTCTTCGGCATAGGCGCGCGCGTCCTCGGCGGAGTGAATATCTGGTTCGGCGACAATTTCGATCAGTGGCGTGCCTGCGCGGTTCAAATCTACTAATGAGTGATCACTGAAATGCGTCAATTTTCCCGCGTCCTCCTCCATATGGGCATGATGAATGCGCACTTTTGCACCGCTTGGAAGTTCGACAAAACCACCAATAATTATTGGCTGATACATCTGTGAAATCTGGTAGCCTTTCGGCAAATCTGGGTAAAAATAGTGTTTGCGATCAAAGCGCGACTCGTTGGCGATTTGCGAATTCAAGGCTTTACCTGCTCGCGCCGCCAATCGCACAGCCTCTTTGTTTAAGACTGGCAACATCCCTGGCAAGGCGTAATCAATCGCGCTAACTACGGCGTTCGGTTCTTGTCCGCGCGCGTCATTGTCAACAGATGAGAATAATTTTGTTTTTGTCGCTAATTGCACGTGACACTCGATCCCGATTGTCGGCAAATAGCCCCGAACTAAATATTTTTCCGCGTCGCCCGTTACTTCACTGCCGCGCTCGCCCGCATTTCCTAAACTCATTTTTCCTCCTTTAACTTCATTTCATATTTTTTCAATTCGCCATTTTGGGCTACATATTTCAATAAATCGCCATCATCGGGTTGACCGTTGAAATATGTTTCAATTATCGTACCCGAACCGCCATGACCGACCAGTAAAATATCTTCATCTCGATGTTTTTTCTCAATTTGCTCTAAGAATGAGAAAATTCGATCTTCTAGCTGTCTGATAGTTTCCGTTCCGTCTGCCTCTGGCGTGCTAATTTGCCACAAGCCAAAATAATTACCGTCATTCACTGCGCCCTCATATTGACCAAAATCTCGCTCTCGCAGATTGTCGGAGAAAATGAGAGGCGTGTCTTTGTGAAATTCAGCGATAATTCTGGCAGTTTCGGTCGCGCGCTTTTGTGGTGAGGCGTAAATTGCGGAAAATTTCATATCTTTAAGCTTGTCGCGAGTTTGACTGGCTTGCTTACGCCCCGATTCATTCAATTCAATATCCGCCGCCCCCATCAGTTTATGCTGAGCATTCCAATCGGTTTGACCGTGGCGAACAAAAAATACGCTCATTTATTCTCCTTTAACTTATTCTTAATTCTATCTAAAACATAATTTGGCTTATTTGGCATATTGGTATAAAAAGTTATCAGTGGAATGCTGGCGTTTTCTGTAATATTTTTCACTTTAATGTCGCGAGATTTTCGATATGGTTGATTATGTGTTGAATCATTTAACTCAATCAGCAATTTTATGTTATAATCTTTGTCGAAAATTGCGAAATCAATATTGCGAAATAACTCAGTTTGATAATGTGAAGAACTGTTTTTTTGAATTATCGTCGCTAAATTAACTTGTGGTATTATGATAAAATCCAATTCTTCTAGCGGTTTTATAATTTGTAAAAAGTGTTTTTCGGGTGGCGATAAAAAATCCTTTTTTTGATAATCTGTGTCAATAGGTGTTTTTTTATTTTTTCGATCTAATAATCCAGCTAAAATCGCAGAGGCAAAAAAAACGACTACAGCTATAATGACCAGAGATGATGAATTCATCTTTTCTCTCCTATCGCCAATAAATTCATAACCATTTTAATCATGATGTCTTTCTCGGCTGG
>JAISHL010000080.1 GCA_031262565.1 Candidatus Nomurabacteria bacterium
TTTTTGCATAACGAGCCAGCTTTTCTGGGCTAATTATAAATTCAGATTCTGAAAAGTCGCGATTTCGCTGATCAAGACGTCGCAATAGCTCGTCAATCGGCACGTCTAAATAATGCATAATAAACTTCGCGCCACTCCGTCGTGCCAACTCGCGCAATTCATTACGTTCCGCGCGCGACCACGAACCAAAATCAACCACAACATTACCGCCGTTCGACAATACGTTTTCCGCGACCTCCAATAACATTTTCTCGATATTCTCGTGATTGGTTGAATGATTTAGCGAATACGGATTATTGCCAAATAGGCGAATATGCCACTCGTCGCAGGTTAGTCGCAGTGCGCCAGTTTCGGCGGCAATTTTCTTTGCCATGGTGGTTTTTCCGCTCCCCGGCAGTCCGACCATTACGTGTAAATTCGCTTTTTCTCTCGTCATACTTGTATTATATCATAAAATAACCCCGATGAACGGGGCTATTTTTGTGGTGAACTCTTCTCGCGGTGGAGTTCTTGCTAATCATTATATACCATCAGAAGCATAAATGCAATACTTATTATAAAATAATTTTAACATAAATACATATTGACAAAACGTAATCGGTATGATACACTATTTAATGAACGCATACCACGCGTGATATAAAAGTGAGGGCGAACAGAGGTAAAATTTGACCTTTGTCGTCCTTTTAATGTTTCAGGAAGGAGCCATAAATGGCAGGAACAAAAGCAGGTGCAGCAAAAGCACGCGCAACAAACTTAAAGAAGCACGGTGCGGATTTTTACGCTCGTATCGGTGCAAAAGGTGGCAAACTAGGTCGCACGGGCGGTTTTGCTAGTAACTTAGTTGGTGAAGATGGTTTAACTGGTCGTCAGCGTGCAATTCGCGCTGGTCAGGCTGGTGGTCGCATTTCACGCCGTGGTCCAGCAACTAAGGTTAACAAAATTACAGTCCACGACCAGAGTCAAACGACTCATATTAACGTGGTGAGCGAATAGCCTTGAACTGACCGCTCGACGCTTATTTTATAAAATCGTCCTAGATTCTATGGGGCGATTTTTTGATAACGCGACGCTTTAATCCGCAACTTCGAGCATCGTTATTTGTCCATTTTGCGTCACAATTTAGACAATGATAATTTAATTGTTCAATCGATTGAATGCCAGTTTGACCGCATTTGGGGCAGGTTGATCGAGCATGAAGCCAGTCGCGATAATCGTCAAGTGCGGTTTCGATCGTGGTGTCTGATATCTTAAAACCATAATTTGGGGCGAGTTCTCGGGCTTTTTCCCACGCGTCGCGCTCAATATGAATTAGCTCAATATCTTGCGTAAAATCCGTATGATCCAAAATTCCATGACCAATTTCGTGCAATAATCTCGCAATGTCGCCAGTATAAAAAACGGTTTTTTTGGTTGGCGAATAAAAATTGTGTTCAGATTTTTCCAGAGTCAATTTTGGAAAATCAGCACGTAATTGTTCAACAAGTTCATCGAGTGTCATGGTCTGGAGTTCCAGTTTTTCAGAGCAAAAGTTAACGCGCCCCGATTTACGACGTGATGATGATCTTGGACGGCGACAATTTCTGGCGAGAAATCAGTATCTTGTAAAATCTCAAACAGGGCAGGCGCGAATTTAGCAAAATTATCTGAAAAACCGCCACCGATGACGATCTTATCAGGGTAGAGAATCGGGGTTGCGATCATGATTCCGACCACCAAATCGTCAGCGTATTGCCGCCAAGCCGAGTCGCCAGCGGGAACTTGCTCGCCGTGACAACCATTTTTCTTTGCAAAACCTGTGCCACTCGCGAAATCCTCCCATTTTTGCAAAAGTCCATCGCGCAGAATTTTTATCTTGCCGATCTCCATATCGCGAAGCTCATGCGACAAGTCGCCGTTTATCATCATGCCTCCGCCGATACCTGTGCCAATGGCGAGATATAGTCCGCGCCCCTTAAAATCGGCTGGAAACGCGCCAAGGGTGCCACATTTCGCATCATTACCCAAAAAAACCTTAGTATAGGGGAGTTTTGCTTGAATTTTGGCGACCATTGGAAAATCGGACATATTAAGCAAATTATCGGTGATATTCTCGCTGTCGTCACTTATCATGCCACGCGATGCGATCGAAATTACAGTTAATTCGGCTTCATCACTTGAGTTTTCATAGATTTTATTAAAAATAGTGTTCACGAGTTCATCTGGGTCGGGCGGAGTAGGAAATTCAGTTTCATTCAAAACGGGCGCGACAAAAGTGTCTGAAATGTTAGAAATTTGCCCATCAAACCAAACTAATCGTGTTTTTGTTCCGCCAATATCAACCGTGAGAATTTGCTTCATGGAGCTATTTTAACACACGAAGTGGCGATTTTGCGACAATTTTGAAATTATGATACAATCGCGTTAAGATAAGATGAGGATGAGCATGGAAAATTTTTCTGAAAATGAGCGTGGTTCGCTGAGTGGGTATGTTATTTGCGTTGTATTGCTGGCGATTTTGTTGCTCGGCGGTGTTTTTTTGTTAAAAAATGCAAATACGCTAAAAAATGATCAAGGAAGATCTGAAACGGAGCAGGTGAAAACCGAAAATAAAACGGAAGAAGAAAAAATTGAACAATCCGCGCCAGAGAATGCGCCAGAAAAGACATTGGACTCCGATATGGAGAAAAATATTCAGCCTGAATCAGAAAAATCAGATACTACACCAGCCGTAGTTCCGACGGATACTTCGTCGCAAGTAAATTCGCAACCAACCAATATTGAAACAGCTAAGACGGAAACCGACGACGTGCCAAAAACTGGCTTGGCGGATGATCTCGCGGCGATTTTTGGACCAGTGTTTGTGTTGGGTGCTGGCTATGCGATTTACAATTACAAACTTTCGCGCGATAAAGTTCGCGAAACTCTGATGAAAAAACCTTGACGTCGTTGGCGGGGGGGGGCTACAATGCTTATGTGAACAATATAAGCGAGAGGATTTTGTTTATCTAAAATGAGGAGAAGAGCGAGAAATACCAAGCAAAACATGCGGTTATTCTCTAAAAGACGCTATTTTTTGCCGTGTGCTGCAACTGCGATTGTTATTTTTCTTGCTACCTTTGCATTTTGTAAACTTTTCCTTACGGAAACTTCGATTACCTCTGAAACCCAATACTCTCCCCAGCAATCCTCTGGCTTCCACGTCGCTCTGGCGATCGGTGAAGGAGTAAATGCCAATCTCGCCATCACAAATACAGACAGCGAAGTTGAGGGTGATGCCGAAGATTGCAAACTAACTCCAACGTATATTACGATGGCGGGAGTAATCATCACGTGCAAAGTGGCAGTTACGGTTAATACAACGAACGATCTGGGGTATTTTGTAACTGTTGCTAGTAGTAACTCTGAAACCAGACTAGTCGGAACTGGTGAAGCTAGCGGTGCATATATCAACACTGTGGCTGGATCATTAACAGCGCCGTCTGCCTTATCTGAATCTAACTGGGGTTATGCAATTCCAAAAGGTCAATCTATCGCAGGTAATGACTTCAATGCAAGTTACGCTGTCGCCGAGAAGAACACTGATCCTAACACATCAGCCAATCCAAGCTATGATTCAGCTTTTGCAAATGCCAAATATGCCCAAATTCCAGCCAGCGCCAGCCCAACCACTATTCGTAAAACCTACATGCAAGCAAATAGCGACACTTTCTATATCTACTTCGCCACTAAGATTGATACTGGTCAAGCTATTGGTAATTATGGAGGTGATGTAGTTATTTCAATCAAGAATAACGATAATAACCTAGCTAACGCAATCGCCAGACATGATATCACTTACATGCACGACCTCTCGCCAATAGTTTGTGATAG
>JAISHL010000054.1 GCA_031262565.1 Candidatus Nomurabacteria bacterium
ATCATGGTATTGGTGTTCCAGACAAAGATCAAGCTGAACTCTTTACTAAGTTCTTCCGCGCTCGTAATGCTAGGACTAAACGTCCAGACGGCACAGGTATTGGTCTATATCTAGCCCACAAGATTGTTACTGACCAAAAGGGAGAGATCATCTTCCATAGTGTGCAGAGTAGGGGCTCGACGTTTGGGTTTAGGTTTGAGATTGGGAGGGGGCTACCGAAGACTCCAAAAGACTCACAAGCATTGTAAAAAACGCATCATTAGCATAAGCGCCATATCTGTAAAAATTAGTTTTTCCACAGATTTGGCGCATTTTTTATGAAAATCGTGTAAAAAAGTAGGTAAAAAGGGTTGCAAGTGGGTGAAAGTGGGTGTATACTATTGGCAGTGGAACACAAATAAACACCACAGCAACAAAACAATTTAACTAAACAGGAAAGGGAGATGAGTAAGATTGACTACTTTGAACGAAAACTCGATGACAAAAATCGTTTGACTTTGCCAGCCGAGATTCGTGATGAGCTAGAAAATGGCGCTTTCGTAACACGCGGAGTAACGGGCGTTTATGGAAAATCTCTCCATCTATATCCGCGTGAAGTTTGGGATAAAGACGTTGAAAGTCGATTGCAGAGCGATGACATTTTCGACGAAAGAATTGCCGAACTGAACGTGCAACTTCGCATGGGTAAAACGGAAGTTAATCCAGATGAAAAGCAAGGACGAATCCGTTTGGAACAGCATTTACTAGATTATGCAGGAATTAAACGCGATCTAGTTGCGGTTAAGGCGGGCAAGTATTGGCGAATCATGGCGAAGGAGGCAACAATGTAGAAAATTCCTAGAGTTAAACGGTAGATTCTGAAACAAGTTCAGAATGACAAAAAATAAAATATGGTCGATTTGGCGCTAAACGCTGAAATGACCAAGGAAAGCACCTTAACAATTACAGAGGTCAACTACTCGACAATCAGCTGGAAGATGATCGCCAGCAAAAAGGGTCGTGGCACACGGTTTTGAATAAAAACCAAAACTCCACCTCACACATAAGTCTCTCATATGGTTGCGCTTTGTTCGTAATAAAGTGCAAACAACTTATAAAATAAAACAAACAGAAATCAAACAAAAACTGATTGTCGAATAGGTGACCTCCGTAACAAATAAACGATATGATAACACCACAACAACTCCATATCCCAGTTCTGCTGAACGACGTTTTAGATTTACTAAAACCGAAACAGGGTGAAAACTATCTCGATTTGACTGCTGGTTACGGCGGTCACGCGCGAGAGGTTATTGCTCGTATTGGCGCAGAGAATTTGGCAATATTGGTCGATCGCGACGAATTTGCTATAAGTAATCTGCAAGATCTGAAACAAGCTGGCGCACGGCTAATCCATTCGGATTTTCTAAATGCTGCCGAGCAATTAAAAGCAGAGAACGTTAAATTTGATATGATTTTGCTTGATCTTGGTGTGTCATCGCCACAGCTTGATCGTGAAGATCGCGGTTTTAGCTTTCGCATTGAAGGTGATTTAGATATGCGTATGGATCAGTCGCAAGATTTGACCGCTGCGCAAATTGTAAATCGTTATCCAGAGAAAGAAATCGCGCGAATAATCGCCGAATATGGTGAAGAATCGCCACGAATGGCTGCAAAAATTGCGCATCAAATCGTCATTACGCGGAAGAAAAATCCGTTTAGGACGACAACGCAACTTGCCGAACTCGTAAAAAGTGTGAAAGGCGGTTGGGGTAAAACTCACCCAGCCACACAGACTTTTCAAGCGATTCGGATTGCGGTAAATGATGAGCTTGGGCAACTGAAACGCGTTTTGCCGACGCTGATGAATTTATTAAATCCGAATGGTCGGTTGGCGATAATCAGTTTTCACAGTCTGGAAGATCGCATCGTCAAGAACTTCTTGAAAGAGCAGGACGAAGCTGGATTTGAGGCTGAATTGAAACTTCTGACGAAACATCCAGTCGCTGGCGATATTAATGATGTAAACAATCCGCGTGCGCGTAGTGCCAAACTTCGTGCCGCCGTAAAAATTAAAACAAAACAATAAAAAAGAAAGGAGGCTTCTTATGCCTATTCAAATCATAAGCAAGTCACGAGCACAGAAAGTTGTCGTTCGACACAAATAAGTGCCCAAAATCGCTCAGCCTAGAAATTACCCTCTGGGCTGAGCATTATGAACGTTTGAAAATCTGATTTTGGTGAAGATTTTTGAACCCGAAAACAAAAACTTAAAAAACAAAATTTAAGCGATTTTTGTGTGTAAATTTTTCTAAAACGTGCAGAAAAATTTGTTTACAAAATCCGAGAACAAAAAGGAAAAAAATGACAAGACAACGAACAGAATTTGTTTCTATGCGCGGACGATCTCATTCGGCGGCTGGCGCGAGCGGTTGGAATCGCAATCAAAATTTGACGGCGTATATTTCACCCGTGAAACTTGGACCGATTTCGCACACGGTTTTAATTGTGCTTTTAATTGCATTTCTTGGTTTGCTATATTTAACTCAACTTACAAAAACCAGCACGTTCGGTTATGAGATGAATGATATAAATCAGGCGCGAGAGCAATTAGCGGCAGAGCAGGACGATTTGAAAATCGAGAACGCACGCTTACAATCTTTGACTCGTATTCAAAATTCAACAGTGGCGACGACGATGTCAAATCCTGTTGACGTAGCTTACGCGGAATAAATTTGCTTATGACGTGCATTTTGTGCTAGAATATAAGCATTATGGCATGGGGAAGAATAGATGACACCGCTTCGGATACCACTGGGGACGGTTTTGTCGATTCTCTAAATAATTCTGACGATGGGCAACCTCGTGAGTTTTCGGATCTTGAAGATCAATCGGATTTTCAAGATTATTCTTCATCTTATGACGACACGGGTCGAGCTTCATATCATCACGGACCAAATCGGCGTGAAGGTTTAAATGCATACAACAATCGTCAGTCTGCGGCGCAATCAATGCGGCTGGCGGAGAGAAAGGCGGTTTCTGGCGGAAGTGGTGGGAGTAATGGCGGGGTGCTGGCTGGCGAAAAATCTGGCGGACTGGATGTTGGCGCACGCGAGCGAGCCAGTGGCGGCTCGGCAAACGGTGGCTGGGATTATAACGGAGGCGCTGGCTCGGGCGGAAAATCCAGTAGTAAAGGTGGTAAGGACAGCAAGCAGAGCGGTAATTTTGCGTCGCGACACAAGAAAGGGATCACTGGCTGGATTATCGGGCTGGTTATGGGGGGCGGAATTTTTGGAATCGGGACGTTAGTGTCGGGACCGATGCAGTTTTTACAGATAGGCGCACTGTTGCAAGATTGGTATACTTATGCGCACGATAATATATCTGCGGTGCGTTATGCGGCTAATTTAAAATCGAAATTGCTTGGAAGCAGTGCAGATGACCTGTCTGATCGAGTTCAAAATTCTCGCCTAGGTCAAATAGGTAGGCGTCTGCGAAATAGTCAAATTCGCAGTCTACAAAACAAAGGTATTAATTTTGGCTACAACTCAGCAAATAACGCAAATGCTTTGTCTGTTAATATCAAAAATAATAACGGACTAACGTCATATTCTGGGAATGATAACGTAAAAATTCCGACAGATGTAAATTCCGATAGTTATAAGCGTATGACTAATAATATAGCTAATGGTTTGGATATTAACCCGAAATACATAAAGAGTATAGATGAAGCGGGTAATGCGATACTTGATTTTAATAAGATGGGGTATGGAGAGGCTAAGAAATTATTAAATAAGATGAACGGCACGGGTAAATTTAATATAATTGGAAAAATGAAAACAAGATCAACTTTAAAGGCGGCAGGAAAGGTAAGTTGGCTGCATCCTATCAAGAAGTTGAAGCTGAAAATATCAAACAAGCTAGCGGCTAAGTTTAGTGCTTTTTTAGTTAATTATGCAGCTAAAGTAATAAATAGTGGTAAGGGTATAGCTAGTTCGTTATTAGAAAAAGGAGTAAAAGACGCTTTAAATAAACAGATTAGCGAACAGGTCGAAAAAGATCTTGCCGGTAAAACGCAAGAAGAGATTAACGAAGAGATAGGTAAAAGAGTAGCTGAAGCGTCAGAAAAATTGAATAAAGAAATAGCGGAATATGCCGCCAAAAATGCAACAGAGGAGGGCGTAGAGGGTGTCGTCAAAAAAGGCGTATCAGAAGCAACCGAAAAGCTTTTAAAAGAAGGCGCAGAGCAAGCGCTAAATCAAGTAATAAAAAAGCTCAATGTTGCAGGATGGATTATTACCCTTATCGAGGTTATGTGTATGATCACTGCTGCTGAAAATAATGTTGGCTCTATAAAATATCAACAAATAGTTGCCGTAGCTGAGGGGGAAGCCGCCGCTCATCTTGCAACAGCCTCAGAAATTAAGGCTGGGTTTGAAAATTATGATAGCGAAACGGATCCTGATAGCGAAGAAGGTGCAGACGCGGAAATAATAGAGCCAATGGATCAGCTCGGGCTATTATCAAAGCAAAAGCTTTATAATGATGAAATAGCTGTAATAGAAGATGAAACTGATAATGATGGCAAAGTTAGTGGGTTCAATGTAATCGGAACTACGACTAGTAGCTGGTGGAACTCAGCACCTGTTAAACATAATCTAGGTGAAACAGTAACTGACGAGGCGAAAGTGAACGTAAATCCAGTATTAAATGATGTTTCAAAAGAAGGCTTGAATTTTGGTGGCAACGATACGATGAGTGGTATTTTTAGTGCATTGTCTAATGGGATAGAAACAGCGGTTAATAAAAGTACGATTCTTGGAAATGCTATAACAATCGTTACTGGAGGTCAGTATACTTTATTGGGATTAGCTTGTGATGTATTGAGCGTAATAGATAAGATACTAGGAGATATCTTAAGTCTCATTCTAAAACCTCTCGGGGGACTTCTCGTAGGATTGCTATCTAAGATACCAGTACTTAGTAAAGTAGGTAATGGGATAATGTCTGCGATAGTTAAGGGTATGTCGGTACTTAATGATTGGCTGAAAGGCAAACCGCTGACGATTGATGCTTCAACTTTGCCGGAAGATTATGCTAATATAGCAAATTACGGAGCTGTCTTTATGAATAACGATAATATGCGTAATTTTGCTGGTCGTCAGTTATCTGGTCAAGAGAGCGCGGTTTTATGGCAAGACCAACAGCGTTTTCTGGCAGAGGAGTATGCCAAAAAATCAATCATTGCAAAAATATTTGACCCAACCGACTATCGCTCGACGGTAAATGTGATTGCGCGGACTGCTGATTTTAATATAGCTAGCCAAGATCCTGTGACACAACTGGGGAATGTCGTTAAGTTTTTCGGCGCACTACCTAAGTTATTTGGTGTAGCTATAAATAAGATAGGTGGAGTTTCTGCCGCAAGTTCATCTGAGCCATATAACTTCGGAGTGCCGATTTATGGGTATAGTGATACGGAAATGAATAGTATGATGGGCAATACATATGATGCAGCTGATAATATAGACAAGGTATTTGATATTGCAAAAAATCATGCAGATTGGTTTAATAAAGACAACGGCAAAATCAAGCGATGCTGGGGAGTGACAGTTGATCCAGATACGCTAGAGGTCAATATTCTAGATAACTCTGAGGGCAAAACATGGAATTACGTCGACAATAGCAATAAAGAAGACAATAATGATTGTAACGATACTAACGAGGATTGGTATAGGGTTAGGTTATATATTCTTGATTATGGGCTAATGAGCGCGGGCGATTGTTATTGGACTACCGATAGTTCGTCAAGCGAATCGTGTGCGACGACAGGTTTTTAGAGGTAGTTGTCTTTTATTGATTAGTGAAATAATCTATTATTCAAATAAGTCATCGCCCAATATACTAATAACTGGCAGTACGACGATCTCGCCTTTATGTATAATTACTTCGCCTCCCATGTCATAGCGATCTTTTACTACTTCGCATTTTATACTCCAGCCACCATCATTTTCGCTATATACAAAATCCATCAATTTCAAGCCTAGGTCACGTTTTTTATTTAGTATTTCAAGGCAAGACCAAGCAGCCGTTTTAAGATCCTCTGGTAGCGGAGCTTCGTTACTGGCTGTATGTATTACTGCATAGCCATTGTCAGATAACGGACCTTCTTGTAGGGCTTCTATATATTGAGATCCTGGACCAGTATATAATGGCGCATTAGGGTCTTCGTTGTCGTCAGTTACCGCTTCTGTTGTCTCGCTAGTAGTTATTGCTTCTGTTATCGTTGTAGTCTGCGACTGTCTATTTGTTGTCGCTTTCTTTTGTGTTGTGCTTTCTACTTCTTCGCTCGTGCTTACGTTTGGTGTAATCGCATTTCTAGAAGGCTTATTTTTATCTGGCTTTGATGCATTATTTATAGCAAAAGCCCCTCCTAAAACCAAGCCAAGAGTAAGACCGCCAGCGACAAGCGCTCTTTTTGTGTTTTTACTCACTTTTTTATTTTTGTCATTTTCACTATTCTCGTTACTATAAGTTGTTTTAGCTTCGTTAGATTGCCCTGATAATACATTATCGTCACAGGAAACATAAAAAGTTTGTCCTCCGACTTCAATTTTATTCTTATCTGCCTCTGGTGCCTGATAAATTTCACTCATAACCATTAACTCCTTACTAAATAAAGTTTGACTATGCCTCAAAATTATACACTTTTTTCAAAAATTTGCAACCACAAGCGTAATAAAAATTGTAAAATCGTCGGTTTTTTGGTAGAATATAGTCATGTTTAATATAATGAATTTAAGTAACGCAGTGAAATCTCTGGATAATTCGATAAAGGTTTATGAATCGGAGAAAGCGATAGATGAAAACTCGCTAAAATTAGATGTGATTGCTGCTGGGGTGATTCAAAACTTTGAATTCACATATGAGTTGGCGTGGAAAACGATTCGCAAATGGCTGGCATTTAATATCAGTCCGTCTGCGGTTGACGATATTACGCGTCGTGAGCTTTATATTTTGGCGGTTGATTATGGTTTAATTAGTAACGAAAAAAGTTGGCTGGATTTTAACGCTGCGCGAAATAATACGTCACATAATTATGACGAGGTTGTGGCTGATGATACTCTGGCGGCGGCGCAAAAGTTTAACATTGAAGCTAAAAAATTGTTGGAGAATTTGCAAAAATGATTCAAATCAAGGCGGAGGATTTGGCGGTCGTTAAAAAGTTGCTGAATTTTGAAGTTCCCGATAAAGAAGTGGTCGCGTTTGGATCGAGGGTTTATGGCGTGCCTCGCGAAAAATCCGATTTAGATATTGCCGTCAAGGGCGCAACGACAGCGGAAATTAACCAGTTAAAAGATTATTTTTCTGTTGCGCCTCTGTCAATTATTATTGATGTGTCGAATTATGAAAAACTGGACGATTGGTTGCGAAAAATAGTTGACGAACAGGGCGAAAAAATTCAATAATTATTGCGGTTATATATAAAATCTGTTAGAATAGTTTTACGATGGCAAAACAAAAAAAATTTCGCTCAAAATGGCTGGTGGGGGGATTATTTGCGGTGTTTGCGATTTTTGGGTTGAAATTATTTTCGATACAGATTGTCGATCATGATAA
>JAISHL010000027.1 GCA_031262565.1 Candidatus Nomurabacteria bacterium
CCAAATGTAACTTTTCCACCGCCAGGAATAGTTCCATCCTCTTGGATCGGCGCTTCATGTCCATATCCACCTTCTAGTGCTGGTAATTGATAAGGAATATCGCCAGTATTAGTTGGCGTATAGCACGCACCAATATTACTTGATCCATTACTACCACCAGCCCCTTCCCCTACATCATAATACGGGATTCCGAGATCAAAAAGCCTTCGCTGAGCGTCGGACATGGCGAGAGTGATTTGACTAGACGATACGACGAGCGCGACCGTCAAAAGCAACAACGCGCCAAATCGCCCGCATTTCGCAAGAGTCCCAACCACGCTCCGTTTCATGATAATATTCTAACACAAACAGTTTCTGGGGCAAAATATTCAGCAAAAATTTATTCGACTTTAACCACTTAGTTTGAAAATTACATAGCACTTAGTAGTAAATTTACATAACTCCTACCTTGAAAATTGCATAAAATTTCAGTATGTGCTACAATACCGTTATGATTAATCGAGATATTACTAGTAAGATTATGGAGCTAACAAATAAATACTCCATAGTGTCTGTATTGGGTCCACGACAGAGCGGTAAATCGACACTCCTAAAAGACACTTTTCAAGATTATAAATATGTTACATTAGAAGATATTGACGAACGAACTATGGCAAATGAAGATCCGCGGGGCTTTCTGCAGAAATATGACACAAAAATAATTATTGACGAAGCTCAATATGCGCCAGAGATTTTTTCTTATCTGCAAACCAAAACCGACCAAGATAAAATTGATGGTCAATACATTTTATCGGGATCGCAGAATTTTCTACTACTAAAAAGCATATCGCAAAGTCTAGCTGGGCGCGTCGGCATCAATACACTATTGCCGTTGTCATACTCGGAAATTTCTAAAACTCGTTCAACATACTCGATTTACGACATAATATATAGAGGTAGCTATCCGCGAATTTACGATAAAGATATAAATCCAACCGAGTATTACGAAGATTACTTGCGAACCTATTTGGATCGCGACGTTAATGAGCTGCTTCATGTTCGTGAGATCGCAACTTTTAATAAGTTTTTGCAGTTATGCGCTTTGCGTGTGGGGCAAATTTTGAACGTATCATCTCTATCTAGCGATTGCGGCATTAGTATAGAAACCGCAAACTCATGGTTATCAATATTAGAGTCTAGTTACATTATTTTCAGATTACAACCCTATTTCAAGCAAACCACCAAACGCTTGATTAAATCACCTAAATTATATTTCTATGATACGGGTCTTTTATGCTATCTGCTAAATATTACGACAGCTAAAATTGTATCTGTTAGTCATAATTACGGTAATTTATTTGAAAACTTTATCATTAGCGAGCTATCTAAAAAATATTATAATCAGAAAAGAGACCCAAAGCTTTATTTTTGGCGTGACAGCAATGGTAAAGAAGTTGATTTAATAGATGAAACTAACTATGATGTTAAAATTTATGAAATCAAATCTGGGATGACTGGCAAAGCTGATTTTTCTAATAACGTTAATGATGTGGGAGATTTGATAAATGTTAGCACAGACGATCGTTTTGTAATCTACGGCAACAATAACAAATTATCTATAAATGGAGTGAGTTACTTCGGTTGGCAAGATTATTTGAAATAAATTTAATAAACTCCCCGCCGTGGCGTATGAATCAAAATTTTCGTGCTGATTTTCTCTATGCGTTGCCATTTTTGATAATGGTTTGGCGCTAAAATCTGATCATAAGTGCCGATAAAATCCGTAACCTCACCACCAAAACTCATCTTAAACGTCGCCAGCGAATGCAAGCGGTGCGTCGGATCGTCCAGTCTGTCACTCGGAGGCGTGCCGTCAAGGTCGTATTTTTTAATGTTGCGCGAATGCAACCATTGCATAATTTTCCAGTGTAATAAATGCGAAAAATGAAACACTGTGTCGCGCCGCGAACCGCCATCTTTATAAAGCGCATAATCGCCAACAAAACAGATAAACGCGCCCGCAATCGGCAACGGATCGTCAGGCGCAAAGACAAAGAAAAATCTCCCCATATCATGTTCGCAAAAACTCCGCCAAAATTTTCGATAATAGCGTTTCGGACGAATTTTAAGGTTGGCGCGCCGAGCGGTTTCAGCGTGAAGCTGGCGCATCCAATTCACCGCCTCATCTGAAAAACCAGCATCAACCACGTGCAATCTTTCCTTTTTGCCACCACGAATCGAACGTCGCGCCCGCTGCCGAAAGCTAGCAAGTAATTTTTCCTGCTCTTGATCAAGATCTAAAATCGTCGTGCTGACCAAATGCCCCTGAATATCGCCCGTCTTTTTTATATCATCAGGCAGATTTTTCAGCGTATTTTTCAAAATCGGTGGCTCCATTTTTACAATAACCGCATCTGTTAAAAATTTTCGGTTAATCTGACAAATTTCCAGCCACTGTTTCATATTTGCCACGCTCGGTCCGCGCGGAGCATAAATAACCCGCCCCAAACGAGGGATTTTTTTAATCAAAAACAGCGCATAAATTAGCCCGAACGACGTTTCATAAACCATAAATTCAGCTCGCCAACCGTGTCGCGATTTTACCTCGGCGAACGCGCGAGTCTGCAATGTTTCGCCGCCCGCAGGATTAGTCGCCAACAGATCATGCCATCGGGCAATTTCATCATCAGTTGCGCGCCTAAGGTTCGTCATTTTTCTCGGTCGCCTTATTTCTTGATAACTTCGAGTTCATGAACCAAGCGGTCAATCAGCGCAGTTTTGCTGGCGATCTCGTTCCTTGTTTCGTTGACTAGATGCTCTGGCGCATGCTCAACATATCCCTTATTATCCAGACGAGCCTGCAATTTTTCAACTTCGCCACGAATTTCAACCAATCGCAGTTCAAGCCGCGACTGATGCTCATAAACCATCTCTGGCGATAAATCCAACCAAGCCTTTCGATTGGCGCTGGCGATTCTCAGCCCCCTGCTCTGCTCAACTTTCTCTACAGATTTCAGTCCAGCGAGCGATTTTATCAAGTCCGCATTCTCGGCGATAATCTTGTCGTCAGTGTATAACAGATCATATTTTCCAGCTGGCAATTGCGTCGTAATCAAACGCACTTCGCTGACAAGATTTTTAACAGATTCAAATCGTGAAACTTTTTCCGAATCAACTTCAGCCGCCTCTGACCATTGTTGTGAAATTAACAACTCTCCATCTTTATGTAATGTTGTCCAAATTGTCTCTGTTACGAACGGCGCAAACGGATGAACTATCTTCAAAATGCGATCCATAACGCACGTCAAAAACGCAGTATTCTTATAGAATTTCTCAGCCTCCATAAACCAATCCGCAACTTCATCCCAAACTATATGATAAACCGTATCAACCGCCTCTGCAAAACGATAATTTTTGATATGCTCGCTGATCTCATTTTGCGCATCATTGAGTTTTTTATCAATCCAAACCGCCGCAATATCATCTGCAATCTCGGCTTGATCAGGGTTGTCCGCAATAATTTTTTGCACCAAGCGCGCGATATTCCAGAGTTTGTTGCAAAAATTTCGCCCCGCAATCACGCTGGCAGTCGAAAATGCCTGATTTTGCCCAGCGGCGCGATTCATAACGATGCCAATACGCAGTGCGTCCGAGCCAAATTCCCCGATAATATCCATCGGATTGATAACATTTCCCTTTGATTTGGACATTTTTTGACCGTGTTCGTCTAAGATCAAGCCGTGCATAAACACGTCATGAAATGGCACTTTGTCGGTCGCATATAACCCCAACATAATCATGCGCGACACCCATGGTCGCAACAAATCCGTGCCAGTCTCCATGACAGCGTTCGGATAAAACCGCGCTAAATTATTAGCATCCTCAGCTAACTCCTTCTCACTGTTTTCATCGCTGAATAAGTCGCTAGCTGATAAATAGTCCGTCGTCACAAACGGCCACTGACCAGATGAAAACCAAGTATCAAAGGTGTCATTATCGCGACGATATGTCACGCCGTCGATCACCAGCTCGGACTCCTCGACGCGCTCATCAAAAATCCAATCGTCAGGATCATTGACGTTTTGAAACGCTGGAATCGGAATTCCCCACGGAATCTGTCGCGAAATATTCCAGTCGCGCAGCTCGTCATAATAGCGCGCCAACTCCTTACCCTTTTGCTCAGGCACAAATTTAATTTCACCGCTCTCGATCGACTTTTTCGCCCGTTGCGCCAGAGGTTGAATATCAATAAACCACTGTTTCATCAGCATCGGCTCAATCGTCGTGTTGCATTTATAACAGCGACCAATGCGCGTTTTGTAATTCTTGTCGATTTTTATAATCAAACCCATCTCTTCCATCGCCTCAACGACCGCCTTGCGCGCCTCCATAACCGTCAAACCTGCAAAACGCCCCGCTCGCTCGTTCATGCGACCGTCTTCGTTAATCACGCGAATCGCTGGCAGATCATGTCGTTGACCAGCCTCCCAGTCGTCAAAACTATGTGCTGGCGTAATTTTCACAACACCCGTGCCAAACTCGCGATCAACCATCTCATCAGCTATAACTTTAACCTCAAAATCGCCATTCACGCCCTGCACTGTCACAGTTTTACCAACCAAATCCTTATATCTGTCGTCATCTGGATGAACCGCCACCGCCGTGTCGCCAAATTTCGTCTCTGGTCGCGTCGTCGCCAGTTCAAAAGGTCCGTATTTGATGTAATACAGAGGCGTCGTTTCCTCATCATAAGCCACCTCAATATCAGCGAACGAAGTCTGATGATGCGTGCAATAATTCACCAATCTTTCGCCACGATAAATCAATCCATCATCCCAAAGTCGCTTAAATGTCGAGTAAACCGTCTTGACAACTTTCTTATCAAGTGTAAAAACTAGCGATTCCCAGTCGCAACTCGCCCCCAGAGCGCGCAACTGCAATTCCATATTACCTCTGTTCTGCGCCACAAAGTCCCAAGTCATTTTATACAATTGCTCACGTGAAAAGTCAAATCGCGACTTCCCTTCTTTTTCTAACGCCTTCTCAAAAACCACCCACGTTTCAAAGCCCGCATGATCCGCCCCTGGAATCCAAATCGTATCG
Organism: Candidatus Nomurabacteria bacterium; assembly: GCA_031262565.1. GTDB lineage: Bacteria > Patescibacteriota > Saccharimonadia > Saccharimonadales > Saccharimonadaceae > WRGU01. The sequence continues at coordinate 5,083 of JAISHL010000027.1, forward strand.
CGCCCATTCATGCGATAATATCTGGTCAAAATGTCCTCAATTGGAATCATATAACCATGTCCGACGTGTAAATTTCCGTTGGCATTTGGTGGTGGCATAACGATAGAATACGGCTCGCCCTTCCCTGTTGGTTTGAATGCGCCACTAGTTTCCCACATCGCATAGATCTCTGGCTCATATTGACTCGGTTCGTAAGTTTTAGATAATTGCATTTTAGCCCCTTGACATTTCTTAAAATTATATTTCACGTGAAAATATTGGCATGGATTTGTCAACTTTACACATTTCTGGTAAACATTTTAACATAAAAGTGCTAAAATAGCTTTATGTATAAGATTATTGACAAACAGACAGAATGGGACAGATTTGTAGTGGAGCAGGGCGGTCATCCGTTGCAACTTTGGGCTTGGGGAGAGGTAAAATCGGCGCATGGACCGTGGTCGCCAGTGCGAATTTTATTTCAAAATGGTGACGAGATTGTCGGCGGAGCGCAAGTTTTACAGAGAAAAATGCCGAAACCGTTTGGAAAAATGTTATATGTGCCACGCGGTGGATTCGGCAGTCCAAAACAGCGGTCGGAGTTATTAAAAGAACTTGGCGCGTGGGCAAAAGAGCAGGGCGGAGTGGAATTGAAAATCGAGCCAGACTGGACTTTGGCGGGCAAATTGCCAGAGATGAAAGGCTGGAGAAAGTCAAAAAATCGCATTTTACTGGCGCGAACATTGCGACTGGATTTGACAAAAACCGAGGACGAATTATTGGCGGACATGAGCAAAAAAACGCGTCAATATATCCGTAAAAGCGAAAAAGACGGCGTGCAAATTCAACGAATCAGCGACAAAAAAGATCTGTTAACTGCGCTGAAAATTTATAAGGAAACAGCAGAGCGCGACGGTTTTTCGCTACATGGCGACTCGTATTATCTTGATATTGCAATATTTGGTGGCGATTTTATCCAGAT
>JAISHL010000056.1 GCA_031262565.1 Candidatus Nomurabacteria bacterium
AGTTTAAAGCCTTCATTTTTCAAATTCTCAATCAACTTCATTATGTCGTCATGATATTTGAACTCAACATTTTTTTCTGCTCCGAGCGCAGTTTTATTCAATTCCTTGGCGATTTTTTCACGAACATGCGGCAAGCCTTGATCTAGCGAAGGCGTCCAACCGGTCGCAAAAGCTCGCTTAATTCCAAAACATTCCATTGTTCGCAAAATCGCGCCAACATTCATAATTGAGCGAATATTATGAAAAATCACAACTATCTCGCTGTTATTAAATTGCGCAGAAAAATCACGTGATTTCATAAATTATGTTTTTATATTATAGCACGCCAACATGATATAATAAAGTTATGAATTTTCAATTACACACAAAATATAAACCGCCGGGCGATCAGCCGACGGCGATTTCGCAACTCGTGCGCGGATTGAACGATGGCGAAAAATTTCAGACTTTGCTCGGTGTGACTGGTTCTGGCAAAACTTTTACTATGGCAAACATTATCGCGTCCACACAAAAGCCAACACTAGTTCTTGCGCACAATAAAACTTTGGCGGCACAACTTTTTTCTGAATTTAAGCAGTTTTTTCCCGACAATGAAGTGCATTATTTTGTCAGTTATTTTGATTATTATCAGCCCGAGGCATATATCGCCAGCTCGGACACGTATATCGAAAAAGACAGTCGCATTAACGAGGAAATTGACCGCCTGCGACATGCTGCAACTTCGGCGCTTTTGACGCGCAAGGACGTAATTATCGTTGCGTCGGTTTCGTGTATTTACGGCATTGGCTCGCCTGCGTCATACGAAAATATGTCGCTAAAAATCGCTGTTGGCGAGCGATATAATCAAGAAAAATTTATTCGTCATTTGAATGATATTCAGTATCGTCGCAATGATTTTGAATTTGTGCGCGGGAATTTTCGCGTGCGCGGCGACGTGATTGATATTTTTCCATCAGGTCGCGAAACAGCGTATCGAGTTGAATTTTTCGGCGACGATATTGAGCGGATTTTAGAAATTGATCCGCTGACTGGTGAAATTTTATCTCAACCAGATTTGGTTTGGGTTTTTCCGACAAGTCACTATGTCACACCAAAAGATCAGCTGGCGGACGCGATTGAAAATATCAAAAATGAATTCGCCGAGCGCATGGAATTTTTTGATAAAAATCAGCGTTTTTTGGAAGCGCAAAGATTAGCGCAGCGCACAAAATATGACATTGAAATGTTGGAAAATACAGGATTTGTTAAAGGGATTGAAAACTATTCGCGCTATTTAACTGAACGCGCCGCAGGTGAACAGCCCGCAACGTTGCTGGATTATTTCCCTGACGATTTTTTGCTTTTGGTCGACGAGTCACATATGACAATTCCGCAAGTTCGAGGAATGTATAACGGCGACCGCGCGCGCAAAGAAGTTTTGGTTGAACATGGTTTTCGCTTGCCGAGTGCGCTTGATAATCGCCCGCTAACTTTTGATGAATTTGAAAAACACATCAATCAAGCAATTTTTGTTTCAGCCACGCCAACGGAATATGAACTTTTACATTCGCCGAAACCAGCCCAACAAGTTATTCGCCCGACTGGACTGCTCGATCCGAAAATTGACGTGCGTCCGAGCGAGCATCAAGTTGATGATTTGGTTGAGGAAATTCGCGTTCGCATTGCAAAAAACCAACGCGTTCTTGTGACGACTTTGACAAAACGCATGGCGGAAGATTTGACGACATATTTGCAAGAATTGGACATTAAAGTCGCCTACATTCACAGTGACGTTGACACTTTGGAACGCTCGGACATTTTGCGCGATTTGCGAGCTGGCGTATATGATGTTTTGATTGGAATCAATCTTTTACGCGAGGGCTTGGATTTGCCCGAAGTTTCATTGGTCGCAATTATTGACGCCGACAAAGAAGGCTTTTTGCGCAGCGAGCAAGCGCTGGTTCAGACAATTGGGCGAGCGGCTCGCCACGTTGAAGGTGCGGTAATTATGTATGCAGATAATATGACTGGCTCAATGCAGCGCGCCATCAGCGAAACGAATCGTCGACGCGAAGTTCAAGAAAAATACAATGCCGAACATGGAATTACGCCAACCTCAATCGCGAAAAATATTGACGAAGGCTTGCGCGCAATCATTCCGCAAAAAGATACCAAACCGAAGCTCGATTTGAAGAAAATTCCGCGCGACGAATACAAGAATTTAATCAAAGATTTAACTGGACAAATGGAACTCGCGGCGGCGAATTTGGAGTTTGAAAAAGCCGCAGATTTGCGCGATACGATTGCGGAAATTAAAGAAAAATTAGACAACTAATCATCATTTTCTTCGCTAGAATTCTTGTCGACAAAATATTTGCATTGTCTGAATTTGTCGTCTCCTTCATTTGATATTGGCGCATTATCGCCCTCGCAAATAATTCGCTCCATAACTATTGCCAAAAGCGATCCTCTCCGACAAGATTCTGTTCCGAAATTCTTGCATTCGCTTCGTCGTTCGCAAAAATCATAATTTGGTCGCGCTGGGCTATTTTTTCTTTCCATCAAGCTAAATTTATATATCATATTTTCACAAAAAGCAAGCATAAGATTTTCAAATCTGATAAACTATTTGCATGCGATTGATTATTGGCATTGATGAAGTTGGACGCGGCGCGTGGGCAGGTCCGCTGGCGGTTGGTGTCGTGGCGCTGGCGGACGATTTTCATGATCGTTACCCTGAACTAACTAATACACGCCACGACGAGTCTAATGTTTGTCATCCTGAACTTGTTTCAGGATCTACTATATCGTCATCCTCGGGCTTGTCCCGGGGATCTAGTAATGATACACGACTGGATGGTAATGACAACGAACTTAGACTTAATGACAGCAAAAAACTCGCCGCCAAACAACGCGAAAAATTAGCTCGCGAGATTAAAAAATCCGCCGTCGCGATCGGGATCGGCTGGGTCGACGCACCGACGATTGACAAAATAGGCTTAACTGCATCATTAAAATTAGCAACAAAGCGCGCCTATCATCAAGTCTTATTGCAAATAATTAGCGATAATATATCTGAAATTATTATCGACGGCACGATAAATTTTCTCGACGACCCACGCGCGATCACGCTCATTAAAGCCGACAGCAAAGTTGCAGCCGTTTCCGCCGCGTCAATCATCGCCAAAGTCGCCCGCGATCATTATATGACGCAACTTGACCGCGTTTTTCCCGAATATAGTTTTGCAAAACATGTCGGCTACGGCACAAAATTGCACTCCGAAAGCTTAGAGAATTTTGGCGCGATCGCGGGAATTCATCGACAAAGTTTCGCGCCGATTAAGAAATACAATGTCATTGCGAGCAAAGCGAAGCAATCCAATGATCAAGCTGATAGATTGCCACGTCGCTATACTCCTCGCAATGACGACGCACAATCAAAACGAGGTTTCATTGGTCATAGTTCGGGACATCTCGCCGAAAATGTCGCCACAGAATTTCTAAAACAACAAGGTCATCAAATTATCGCGCAAAACTGGAAAACAAAATATTGCGAAATTGACATTATTTCTGTTAAAAATTGTCACTCTAAATCAATCCCTTGTCATCCTGAACTCGATTCAGGATCTAACGAAAACAATTTGGAGATTCCGAAACAAGTATCGGCTTCACCTCCTTCGGCTCTTGATTCATTAAGAATAAATTCTCATGAATCAATTTGCCTCCGCCGGAATGACAGTGCGGGAGTACTATATTTCACCGAAGTTAAATATCGCGAAAACTCCAATTTTGGCAACGGACTATCCGCGATTACGCCGAAAAAATTAAATCAAATGCGTTTCGCCGCTAAACTTTTCCTATCCAAATATACCGAATTTACCAAAAACTACGACATTAAAATCGCCGCGATTTCCCTATCAAAAAATCCGCCACAAGTCGACGAATTTATCGAAAATATAACATAAAAATCGCAACCAACAACTAAACGCGTCGCTTATTTTGCTTCAAACGCTCCTCAATCTGCATCAACGTTTTTCGAGCTTGCATTTGATTCGGGCGGTTCTTTGGCGGCGTATAAAATTGCCCCAACTCGCGCATACCATTTTCAATCAAAGCCATCTGCTCGTCAGTCGCGGGCGATAAATCGTCGCCTACGCCGTCATAATCAACATCGTCGCGCTTTCTAGATTTTCGCATTCTAATAACCAGAATAATCGCCGTCACGACCAGACCAAGTCCAATTATCACGAACGGCAACGACGTAGGATTGAATTGTTTAGTATCATGAGCCACGCCATCACATTCAACTTCCGTTATTTCCTTGCCGTTTACATATGTCGTCTTGCTGGAATAATGCGACCCACCCGTGCATTCGGTAAATAGCATCATTGAACCCACTAACGAAAAAATAAATCCTATAAAAGCCAAAAGACCAACCATGAGATAGCCAACACCACGAGCCACTCTGCGAACAGCCAAAACCTGACGTGGAGTAGTTTCGAGTTGATTATTTTCCATAAGCCTATTTTACTATATTTTCCAACTTTTTCAATACTTCCGCACGATCGCGATCCAGCCAATCCACGCGCGCCGCAATATCATTATGACCAACTTCAATCGCGCGTTTTAATGCTGGATTTTCTAATTTATCGGCAAAAAATTCATCATATTCCGACAGCTCTTCGCGTGTTGATAATTTTGTTCCAGCATATCGCGGAAAAACATCATAGGATTTGTCGTCGCCGAAAGTTTTTTCAATCCACGCCCAATTCTCACGCAACCATCGCCAAGTCTTCGCACGCGCTCGTCGATTACTCAACAAATACACAAACCAGCGCGACATATCTTGTGGCTTGATAATGTTCAATTTATCTAAAAATCCCAGCGTTTCGTCAATATTATCTTGACTGCGCGTAGCCGTTAATGCCGAACAAATATCATCTTTCAAATCCGCATCCTGCGAAGTTTTGTAAATGTCCAACAAATATGCAAATTCATCAGCGTCACCATAAATCACCGCCGTCCGAAAAATCGTCGCGCGCAGATCGCCATCAATCGCCGATAAATCATGCTTGTTTGTCCCGTAAATTTGTAGCGCCTCGTCAATCGCCTCACGATTTTCCGCATAAATCATCTGTGAAATTATCGTCGAGCGGAGTTTTTGATCGTTCGCCGATTCATCTTTTTTGATCTTCCAACCTAGGCGTAAATATTCTTTTTGCGCCAATTCGCCAGCCAATTTTTTTAAGCGTTTTTCATCATCAGAATCAGACTTAACAAATCGATCAATCATCGCCAGCGCCAGCGAAATAACTTCCCAAACCGTCTCGTCATTTTCGTTTTTATACGCCATCAAAACATCCAAAATCACCGCCGTCGATTTCAAATTTGGCATGACTTCCAACAATAATTCATTCAAAAACTTAGCGCGATCAACCGCAGGCATTTGCGGAATTTTATCGCAAATTTTCGCCGTCAAATCTTCGTCATAAACCGCAATAAAATGCGCGACATTACCAACATTTAATTGAAAATCATCAGGATTTTTCGCGGTAAACGTGACCGTTTTTTGATCTAGAATTTTTGGCGCGTTTTCATCGTTCGAGAATAACGGGATTGGGTAAATAAAATCCTCGATATGCGAATTTTTACCACTGAAAAATCGCTCTTGCCTCAAAGTAATTTCATCACCATTGCGCGACACGAAAACCGCTGGAAATCCCGATTGCGTCAGCCATGGCATCATCAGATTTTCCAGATTAAAACTATCGTCATTACCCGACTCGTTCGGGTAATCCATGGAGCCACGGAGCAAGTCCGAGGATGACATAAAATTATTATGTGCCACACTCATCTCCTCCAGCAAATCCTGCACGGTCGTATTGCTATATTTATACTTCTCAAAATAGCTTTGCAGACCAGCGCGAAACGCCTCTTCGCCAATATATGCGCGCAACATCGTCAACAGTCGCTCGCCTTTTGCGTAAACAATCGCGGGATCAAACAGTGTCGAGATTTCGTCAGGATGATTAACTTCTTGACGCACGGATTGCACGCCGTTCAACGCGTCGCGTCGCAAAGAAATCGTCGATTCACTCAGCTCGGCGTTCGCCCAAATATTCCAATCTGGGAACAATTTATCAATCGTGACATGCTCCATCAAGCTCGCAAAACTCTCATTCAGCCAGAGATCGTTCCACCACTTCATCGTCACCAAATTGCCGAACCACTGATGCGACAACTCGTGCGCAATGACCGTCGCCACGCCCTGCTTATATTCCAGTCCAGCATTTTTACCCACCAGTAAACAAGTTTCGCGATACGTCACCAAACCCCAGTTTTCCATCGCGCCCGCCGAAAAATCTGGAATTGCGACATGATCCGACTTCAGTAGCGGATATTTTACACCAAAATATTCATCATAATAATCAATCGTGCGCGTCGCCACATCCAACGCGAAATCCAACGAATCCGCAGGTTGCGCGGGCGTAGCATACACATTTACCTCAACGCCACCTTTGGTTTTTGCGGTCTTTTTATGTAAATCGCCAATCACTAGCGCCAATAAATACGTCGACATTTTCGGTGTCGGCTGAAATTTTACAGATTGATAAGGTTCATTTTGATAAGGTTCATTATGCGTCGCGTCATCGGTCTGTGGGGTTACGACATTTTGCTCCGCGATCGGCATATTCCCAAGAACTGTCACTTTCGGGTCAGTATTCACAGTCACATTAAATACCGCTTTCGCCGCAGGTTCATCGACACACGGAAAAACCTCGCGCGCATGATGCGATTCAAATTGGGTCGCCAATAAAGTTTTATCTTCGCCGTCGATTTGATAACGACAAGGATAAAGCCCATGCATTTGCCCATCAATAATTTGACCGTCAAATTCCAGACGAACACCCGTTTCGGTTTCATAATAATCTTCGCGCCTCATAAATCGCTCCCAATAACCATTATCTGGTAAGCTTATCTCTTCAAAGTCCGAGATTTTATCTGTTGGTCGAAGTTCAATTTCATCATTTTCTAGTTGAACTATCTCACACGAATATTCACCAGTTTTATCCAAAAATGTCACGTCTTTTATTTTTAATCCCTTGACATGTAATCGCACAAATTCTCGCTTTTTTTGCCCCCAAATCTCGACTGTTCCGACAAAAATTTTACTTTCAGGTCGCGCGCTTAACTCTAAAAAATATTCTTTCGGCGCGAACCACTCACTTAATTGATTAACAGATTTTTTCATGCCTCTATTTTAGCATATTTTTAATTGTCATTGATTATATCTGCCGTTATGATACAATAGCGTATATGGATATCATCAGGGTAATAATAACGGGGGCGATACTGGCGGCATTATTGGCGTTTTGTTTTCGCACGGAACTGTCGCGATTTGAAATTAACAGATTAGCCGAACATAATAGCAAATACAAAACTTTGGCGCGCTTTATGGAAATCTACCCCGGAATTTTCATTTTAACGCGAATTTTAGCGCTGTTTTTTGCGATTTTTCTCACAGTTTTTGCGGCGCTATCTTGGGGCTTGATCGGCGGATCGATTATCGCATTCTTCTCAATCTCCGCGGCATATTTGATCGGCAAAATGCTTCATGAAATCGCCAGCGACCTCATCTCTAAAAATCTCGCTTTCTTCAATAAATATTTCAAATGGGCAAAAGCGCTAGACCGCATTCAAATTGTTGGCGACGGTCCAAAAATCAATAGCGAAGAAGAATTATCTCACCTCATCAGTAGTGTCGACTTTTTGGAAGAAAAAACCAAAACTCTGCTCGGCAATGTCGTAAGCTTCGAGAAAGCCACTACTGCCGACGTCATGACCTTGCGCAAAAATATCATCACAGTTTCATCAAAAGACGAACTCACGCCAAAGCTAATTGACGATTTATATAATTCCACACACAAAGTCTTCCCTGTAACACAAGGCAAAGCTGAGGAAATTATCGGCATGTTATATCTTGACGACATTTTGCCAATCACCCAGAACGAAAAACCTATCACCGAAGTCATGCGAAAAACTCCGCCAGCGATTGAATTTAATGATCCGCTTGAAACCGCCTTGCATTATATGAGTGATTATCATTTCAGCGTTCTCTTGGTTGCAAAAAATTCCGAAACCGTTGGCATCGTCACGCTATCTGATGTATTAAAAAAATTATTACCGCCACGCGCTTAGTTTTTACGGTTAACGCACAACGACTAAGACATGACAAAAACTTGAAAGTTTGATAAAATAGTCGTCATGAATAATAGAATTTTAGTTTCAGAGATTTTAGAAAAAGTTGGACAGCGGGTGGTTTTGGCTGGCTGGGTAAACACGCGACGCGATCACGGCGGAATTATTTTTGTCGATTTGCGCGACCACACAGGCTTAGCGCAGTTGGTGATCAATCCCGAAAATGCCGAGATTTTTCAAGCGGCGGAAAGCTTGCGCGACGAATTTTGTATATCAATTTCTGGCGAAGTTCGACAACGAGACCAAGGTTTGGAAAATCCAAATCTAGCAACTGGAAAATTAGAAATTGTCGTTAAAACACTGGAAATTTTGAATAAATCCGAAGTTTTACCTGTCGCTACACGCGACGAAGCCCAGCAAAGTAGCGAGGAGCAACGCCTAAAATATCGCTTTTTGGATCTCCGCCGCAATTCCATGCAACATATTTTGAAGCGCCGATCCGAGTTTAATAAATTTATCCGCGACTATATGCATGAACATGATTTTACGGAAGTCGCAACGCCAATTTTAGCAAACTCTTCACCAGAGGGCGCGCGCGATTTTCTGATTCCGAGTCGTGTTCATCCTGGAAAATTCTATGCCCTACCTCAAGCTCCACAACAGTTCAAACAGCTCCTGATGGTCGGTGGCGTGCCAAAATATTATCAAATTGCCGCTTGTTTTCGCGATGAAGATCCTCGGGCCGACCGCTTATATGGCGAATTTTATCAGTTGGACTTGGAAATGTCATTTATTAACGACGGCGAAGAAGTTCGCAAAACCATGGATCCGCTGATTAAAAAATTAGTGACGGAGTTTGGTGGCAAAAAACTACTCTCTGATAAAATTCCGCGCCTAACCTACACCGAAGCCATGGAAACCTACGGCATCGACAAACCAGATTTACGTTACGACATGAAGTTGATTGATTTGACTGAAACTCTAAAG
>JAISHL010000078.1 GCA_031262565.1 Candidatus Nomurabacteria bacterium
CAGCTGCGTCGATTTGATCTTGGGTGATACCTTGAGCTGTCAACGAGCTGATAATTTGCGCGTCGAGTGTGTTTTGCCAAAGTGCGTATAACACACAGAACGCCGCAATCGCGCCGAGAACTTGCGCGACGATATAGCAAACTGCTTTTACGCCGTCGATTTTGCGGTTAACATATTGTGCGATTGTGATAGCTGGGTTAAGATGTGCGCCAGAAATCACGCCGAGAACAATTACCAAAACTGTCAAAACCAGCGCGATGCCGATACTGCCAGACAAGCCGTTGGACGCGAGTTGAATCACTGCGCCAGCCAACACGAATGTTCCCAAAAACTCCGCGATCAAAGCACCTGGCTTCAACGCGGCGAATTTTTCACCGATAGTTTTCTTTTTGTCGGAGCTGGTTGTTTCAACTGTCTCAACAATTTCCACAATTTCCTCCTCAACTACAACTGGTTTTGTAGTTGATTTTTTTGATGCGACCGACTTTTTAGCGGTCGAGTTGCTAGTCGTCGAAGTTTTCTTCTTAGACGTAGCGGCTTTTTTAGTCGCCATTTATCCCTCCTTATAAGTTTACAGAATTTATTGTAGCACATTTTTTGTATTATGGTAAAATATCAGCATGAGCATTATTATGAACAATCGCGAAAGCAAGTCGGAACTGCAACAACGCATTGCCGCCGAGTTGCGCGAAAAGCAGTTAAGAAAAGATCTGGTTGACAAAGATTTAAGCGCAGGAGAGGTGGATGTTGACGGCAGTGTTTATGTTGAAGATTTGAAACCGACGACGAGTTTGTCGTGGGCGTGGCTACTGATTGGCGTGGCGATTCTTGGCACGATAATAGCAATTATAATGGCGGTAAGTTAAAGAATTAAGGAGGAAAAATGAAGGAAGAAATTATTGAAACAAAAGATCAGGCGGGGAAACTTTTGACTAATCACGACAAAAAGAAAACTACCAAGCGACGTTGGTTGAAGAAAATCGTCGTTACTGTGATCGTGCTGGTGGTTTTGGCGGCGATCGGCGTAATGATTCTGCTCGGCATGTCACTGTCGGCTGTGCGTGATTATCGCGAAAAAACCAGCGAACAATTACAAACTTTGGTGACGGGCGACAAAGTTACCGAACCTGCAAAATTACAAGAGGTTTGGCTGGGCGACACTTTGAGTGGCGATTATAAGAAAACGAACGAATTGCAGTCTGAATATCAAAAGCTCTTCACAGAGGTGAAAAATAACGCGTTGTTATTGAAGACGCACAACGAAGTCGTTGATTTGTATAACAAAATGGCTGGATCATCCGAACCGTTGGACGCGAGCGTTTTGGCGGCGGCGAAGCGATATTTGAGCGCCATGGAAGTTGGCTTTTCTGATCAAACCGAGCGAATCCAAAAACTCACCGCGCTGATTGAAAAAATCCGTGGCAGTGCGAATTTTGAAGAAATCAACGGCGAAGTCAGTCAGGTCGTTAATGAAAATGAAAAATGGGTTTCAGAGCTGCGCGAAAAAACCAATGTGAAGATCAGCGAATTTCGTGACAAGCTGGGCGATTAAATAAGTTTTGTCACTTGCCGTATTAGTGTTATAATGGCTTTATGAAGGGGTGGAAGCAGGCTTTTAAGAATGAACCGTGGCGGACGGACGATTTGAAACGCGATCGGCGAATTTTGAAGTGGTTGCGCAATATTCGCGTCTGGCAATTGGCGGTAATTCTGCTGATTTTGGCAATGCTTGCGGCGATTTTTCTGCGACTAAATAATATCGGCATGATGGAGTTAAGGGCGGCGCTAATTAAAGCCGACACGACAGGCGACGCGAAAGCTGTGCAGAATGCGGCGGTGAAGTTGCAAAATTACACCGCGCACCACATGAACACCTACACAGGACGCGTGGCGCTCCAAACTTTGTATGACGACGCAGTGCAAAAGGCGATTGACAAAGCCAAGCCAGTTGAGATAGACGCCAGTTTATATAAACGGATCTCCGAAGAATGTTATCCAGCGCGTCTAAACGGTGGTGGATCGCGAGCGCAGGCGCAGTGTATTTCCGAGAAGATCGGCGTGTCGCTCGTGAACGTGGAAAATGTTGAAGTTATATCACCAGATGCATTTTATGTGGAATTTGCACCAACAAGAATCAGTTTTGACGCGGCGGGAATTACAGTCATGCTCTGTTATTTTGTAATTTTTATAATTATCGTCCGAATAATATCGACGATTATTTTACGAATTATTCTAAAAATCAAGTATCGCGCCGCCTAAAAATCACCTGAAACCCGCCTAAAAAATCGTAAGATTGTGGAAAATACAATAAAGCTCATGGCAAAATAGGTTGACAGAGGCGAATTTATGCGTTAATCTGTTCTAGTAAGTCAATTAAACAAGGAGGAAAGAATGGCAACTTACACACACACTAACTCAAAAGGGGTCGAATATTTCTTGCATTTCAAGGATGTAACTTTGCGTGGCGGTCGTGAGCAACGCATTTACTTCTTCGCAAAAGTTGAAGGTGGCAAAGGCACGCCAACTGAATTGCCAGAGGGCTACGAAGTTGTTGAAAATCCACGCAACGGCTTCTTGACAATCAAGAAAATTAAATAATTCAACAGACCATCTGCGGAAAAATTTAGCGCGCTCTGCCAAGGGGCGCGTTTTTGTGTTAAAATAAGAATATGAAAAAAGCAAGTTTATTATGGGTTGATCTGGAAATGACAGGGCTTGACCCGACGATTGACAAAATTATTGAGGTCGGCGCGATTGCCACAGATTTTAATCTGAACGAGATTGCGCGATTTTCGGCGGTCGTCAAAGTCGATCAGGAGTTTATGGAAAAGCGCATGGTCGGCAAGTTTTGGGATAAAAATCAGGTGGCGCGCGACGGTTTGATTGCGCAAAACCTAGAAAAAGGCGAAAGTCCAGAGGTGGTCGAGCAAAAACTTTTGGATTTTCTGGATGAAAATTTTGATACGAAACACCCGATTTATCTGGCGGGCAACTCGATCCATCAAGATCAGAAATTTATTGAGCGCGAGTGGGCGAAATTGAACGAGCGGTTGCATTATCGCCAGCTTGATGTCAGCGCGTGGAAAATAATTTTTGAGCAACTTGGCGTGAAGTTTAACAAACCTGAAAATCATCGCGCCATGGATGATATTGAGGGGTCGATCGCGGAGCTGAAATTTTATTTAACAAAGGTGAAAAAATGACACACAAAGAGATTGAA
>JAISHL010000064.1 GCA_031262565.1 Candidatus Nomurabacteria bacterium
CTATCACAAACTATTGGCGAGAGGTCGTGCATGTAAGTGATATCATGTCTGGCGATTGCGTTAGCTAGGTTATTATCGTTATTCTTGATTGAAATAACTACATCACCTCCATAATTACCGATAGCCTGACCAGTGTCAATCTTAGTGGCGAAGTAGATATAGAAAGTGTCACTACTTGCTTGCATGTAGGTTTTACGAATAGTGGTTGGGCTAGCACTAGCTGGAATTTGAGCATATTTGGCATTTGCAAAAGCTGAATCATAATTCGGATTGGCTGACGTATTAGGGTCGGTGTTCTTCTCGGCGACAGTGTAGGCTGTATCAAAACCATTACCCGTCACAGATTGGTATCTTGGAACCGCATAGCCCCAGTTGGATTCGGATAAGGCAGACGGCGCTGTTAATGATCCAGCCACAGCGTTGATATATGCACCGCTAGCTTCACCAGTTCCGACTAGTCTGGTTTCAGTATTACTGCTAGCAACAGTTACAAAATATCCCAGATCGTTCGTTGTATTAACCGTAACTGCCACCTTGCATGTGATAATTACTCCCGCCATCGTGATATACGCTGGAGTTAGCTTGCAGTCTTCGGCATCGCCCTCAACTTCACTGTCTGTATTTGTGATAGCGAGATTGGCATTTACTCCTTCACCGATCGCCAGAGCAACATGGAAGCCAGAGGATTGCTGGGGAGAGTATTGGGTTTCGGAGTTTGTATCATAATTATTCCCCGTAAACACATTCATCGCAATAAAAACCGCCACAACAAGCGCTAACCCAGAAGATATATAAGAAAACAAACTCCTATGTCTATTAGTAATAGAACTATTCTTAGAATTACGACAAAGAATTCGTCTTTTTATGACGAGACTTTTACTCTCTCTCTCTCTCTCTCTCATAAATACCCTTCATAAATTCTCCCTCGCAAACGCTCACTTTCTATTAAGGATTTTATCATAGAGGTTGTGGTTGAGTCAAGAGGGTTTTATCATAATCTGTGCTAAAATATGTATCATATGACAAACAAAATTAAGCATAATGGGGAGATTTTTACGCCGTCGTATTTGGTCAAAAATATGCTTGATTTTGTCGGCTATGTTGATGATATTGAGCAAAAGCACATCATAGACAATTCTTGTGGCGAAGGTGCTTTTTTGATTGAAATTGTTGATAGATATTGTAGAAATTCCACCAATAAAAAATATTTGAAACAAGATTTAGAAAAATACATTCACGGGATTGAACTAGATAAAAATAACGCGTTGAAGTGCTTGGAAAATTTAGATAAAATCGCCGAAAAATACGGACTAAAAAACGTAAAATGGGACATTAAAAATCGGAATACACTGGAAGTTTCCGAGTATAATCGCAAAATGGATTTTGTGGTTGGCAATCCGCCTTATGTTCGCGTGCATAATTTGAACGAAAAACATAAATCGGTCAAAGATTTTTCATTTTCCAGTCAAGGCATGACGGATCTTTACATAACTTTTTATGAAATCGGTTTTAATATGTTGAACGAAAATGGAAGAATGTGTTTGATCACGCCGAGTTCGTGGTTGTCGAGCAAATCTGGCGCAAAATTAAGGCAATTTATAAATGAAAATCGCACTTTGCAAAAAGTGATTGATATTGGTCATTTTCAGCCGTTTGATAATGCCATGACTTACACTTTGATAACTTGTTTTGATCAGAAAAATCGCACCGATTCGGTTGATTACTATGTTTATGACGGCGATAAAAAACAGCCAATTTTTGTTGATAAATTAAATTACGACGATTTTATGACAGCCGACAAGATGTTTTTCGGGGCAAAAAATGATTTGCAAAAACTTAGCATGATTGACAATCGGACTAAAAATGTTCAACAAGATATTCTGGAAGTTAAAAATGGGTTCGCGACGCTTGCGGATTCAATTTTTATCGGCGATATAAAGATTGAAGATGAACTTGTGATTGATGCGATTAAGGCTTCGACTGGAAGATGGACTAAAATTATTTTTCCTTACGATAAAAATTCAAAACCGCTTTCTGAGGATGAAATTTCAAAAAAGCACGGCGAAGTTTATGAATATTTACTTCAAAATAAAGAGAAGTTACTGAATCGCAGTATTGCCAATAAAAATGAATGGTATTTATTCGGTCGCACGCAGGCGATAAATGATGTGAATAAGCCGAAAATTGCAATAAATACGATCATCAAAGATATTCAGAGCATTAAATTAAATAAAGTGGCGGCTGGGCAAGGGATTTATAGCGGGCTTTATATTTTGTATGACGGCGATTATTCTGATATTGAAAAAGCGATTTTGAGTGATGATTTTGTGAATTATGTGAAGTCGTTGAAGAAATATAAAAGCGGCGGTTATTATACTTTCTCGTCAAGGGATTTGAAAAATTACCTATCGTGCAATATCGAGAAAATCGCCCATAGAATCAAGAGTATGTAGAAAATTCAAAAACCGAGCGGAAGTTTGCTAAAATTCATAAGCTGTGGTAAAATGTCTCGGATATTAAAATTTAAGGAGACATAATGAGTCGAATCGGAAAACTGCCAATCGCTATCCCAGCGGGCGTGACAATCACGGTTGAACCTGATTTTATCACGATCAAGGGTGCGAAAGGCGAACTAAAACAGTTCACTCTTCCAGAAGTGGACGTAAAAGTCGAAGGTAGCGAATTGATCGTTACTCGTAAAGACGACGAGAAAATCTCTCGTAGTCGTCATGGTCTGATGCGATCGCTGTTGAACAATATGGTCATCGGCGTTAGTAAGGGCTTCGAGAAAAAACTAGAAATTAACGGAGTTGGTTTCCGTTTAACTGGCAAAGGTCCACAGGAGATTGAAATGTCGCTCGGATTTTCACATCCAGTAACATATAAAGCGCCTGCTGGTATCACTCTTGCTACAAATAAGATGGAAATCACTGTTAGCGGTATCGACAAACAGCAAGTTGGTCAAGTTGCAGCAGAAATCCGTGGTTTGAAGAAGCCTGAACCATATAAGGGTAAAGGTATTAAATATGCTGGTGAAACAATTTTGCGTAAGGCAGGGAAGGCAGGGAAGAAATAATGGCTAAGTTATCAAATTTGGAACTGCGCAAGAATCGCGTTCGCGCAAAAGTTGGCGGAACTGCCGACAAACCACGCATGTCAGTTTTTGTCAGTAATGCGAATATTTCAGTTCAGTTGATTGATGATGTTGACGGCAAAACTTTGGCATCAGCAACAACAATTGGCAAAAAAATGACTGGCACATTG
>JAISHL010000075.1 GCA_031262565.1 Candidatus Nomurabacteria bacterium
CGCGCAAAACTCGCATATCATGATAAAATGGTTTTATGAAAACGGCGATTTTACTTGATCTGGATCGGACGATTTTTGACACGAATAGATTTTGGCAGGATGTTTCTGATCGTATCGAGGCGATTTATGGAGCTGAAAAATTAGCGGAAGTAAAAAGAGTTTGGGATGAAAAATTGGCGCAAAGTAATATCGTTGACGCAAAAAGTATTTACGGAAAATCGGGCGTTGACATTGATAAAATTAGCGTAACGGGCGATTACATTTTTCCTGACGCGCGCGAATTTTTGAAAAATAATGAAAACGCTGTGATTTTGTCGGCTGGCGATGATTTTACTCAGCGATGGAAAGCGGCATCTGCTGGATTGAAATTGCCAATGATCGTGGTTGATGAGAGTAAAAAAGCGCAGTGGCTGGCGAAAAATTGTGAACGCGCGGATGGTTATGAAATTTTGGGGCAAAAATTTGACGCGATTGAATTTTACGACGACACGATTAGTAATTTTGTCGGATTTGAAAAACTGACTAACGCGAAAGGCTGGTTGATCGCGCGCACAGATAAAACTAAACAAGCGATCAAGACTGCAGTTTTGCCAGAAAATGTAAAAATCATCGCGGGCTTTTCGGAAATATCAAACAGACTGTGATAGAATGGAATTTATGGAAAAAATTGGAGTGAACGTTGTAGTGATCGGTGGCGGAACGGGGTCGTTCACGATCATGAGTGGGTTAAAAAAATATGTGCGCGACATTACGGCGCTGGTCAGCATGGCGGACGATGGCGGCTCGACTGGACAGTTGCGCGATGAACTTGGCGTTTTGCCGACGGGCGACGTGAGGCAGTGTTTAGTGGCACTCTCTGAGTCGCCGAAAGTGCGCGATTTGTTTAATTATCGGTTTGAATCTGGCTCGATGACTGGGCATGCTTTTGGTAATTTATTCTTGGCGGCGCTGGAAAAAATGACGGGCAGTTTTGCGGAGGCGGTAGATTTGGCGGGTGAAGTTTTGCGAATTGATGGGCGAGTTGTGCCGACGACTTTGGACAGCGTGGAATTGGTCGTGCAAGATGGTGACAAGACGATTATTGGTGAATCAAACATGTCGGAATATCGTTTTTCAGCGGATACGAAACCGCAAATTTCGGTCAGAAAAAAGAACGGCGACGGAAATGTGCAAGTTAATCCTGTGGCGATTCAGGCGATTGAAGAAGCGGATTTGGTGGTGATTGCACCGGGAAATTTGTATCGCTCGATTGCGCCTGCGTTGACGGTTTCGGGAATGGGTGAAGCTTTACAAAAAACCTCGGCGCGCAAAATTTATGTGGCGAATTTGGTGAATAAGCCGGGGCAAACCGACGATTTTGCGGTGCATGATTTGGCTGGCGAAATTGAACGCGTGGCAGGCGGTGAGTTTTTGAATTATGTGGTTTATAATGTCCATCAGCCATCGAAAAAAATGCTGGAAAAATATGCAGCCGAGGGCGAATTACCAGTTGAAATTGACGCGGCGGCGTTAAAATCGGCGCATTACAAAGCGAAAGGCGCGGAGCTTTTGGCTGGCGAAATTTGGCATAATCCGAACGCGAAAGATCCGATTGCAAGTCAGCGAACTTTGATTCGTCATGATCCAGACGCGGTGGCGCGCGCGATTATGAAGATTTATTTTTCGTAGTCAAAATGTGTTGTTCTTTGTAAAAAGCTTTCCAAGTTTCGCATAAAGCTTCCTCGGAATATTCGGCGGAAACTTCGGCTGAAAGTTTGCGATATTTGTCTAAAATTGTAGGTTTTTCGAGGATTTTTTTCAACTGTTTATCCATCTCGTCGAGATCTTTTACTGGAATATATTTGCCAGCTAAAATATTGTGATACAAATCCAAATCGCGCAACATAACGGGCGTGCCACAGCTACATGCTTCCAAAATGCTCATCGGAAATAGCTCATTAAAGCTCGGCAACAAAAACAAATCGGCGGCGTTATAAAACTTCATCATTTCTTCGCGACTAATAATTCCTGTAAAAGTTACATTTTTTGGTGGATTTTCGACGATTTTTTTGAATTTATCATAACCGTCCGTAATTCGTCCAAACGAAAAACCACCCGCCCAAATAAATTTCAAGTCAGGATGGCGCTTTGCGAGTTCAACAAAATCCGCCACACCTTTTCGCTCTTGAATTTGACCAGCCCCCAGCACGACAAACTGTTTTTTGGGAATATTTTTTTCTTTACGAAATTCGTCGATTGTTTTTTGTGGCAGGCGATACCATTTATCTTTGGCGACAAAGTTCGGAATGTAGGTGATTTTTTCGCGCGGAATTTTTAGCGCAACGAGTTTTTCAACAAAATCTGGATTCACGACGACGAGATGATCCATGCGCTTGTAAAATTTCATCACATACCCACAAAAGACGCGAAAAATCGGCTCGGGCAAAGTGATGGATTGGCGCAAAGTTTCGGGCAAAAAATGCACATAGCCAATGCGTCGATTGAAACGCTTGGTGAAAAAAGTTGATAAGAAAAAGTGAAAATCAATCGTGTGATAGTGTGCGATATGGGATTTTTTCAGAGAATTTTCGTGAATAGTGAGCGAGTCGGTTGCGTCGCGTTCCAAGAGTCTTATGAGTTCAATGTAAGCACTGCCGACACCTTGACCAGCGACTTTTGTGGCGCTCGAAAACATTGTGACGCGGAGGTTTTTGTCGATTTGATGTGCTTTGGTCATAAAAATATTATACCACATTTTGCGCAATTTGCTAATCTTTACGCGACGAAAAAACGTGCTACAATGTAGTTATCAGATTTCCTCGGGCTGTCGGTTACGAAGTTAATCGCTGGTGCGCCGCAATGTGATCAACTAATTTTAATTAAAAAGAAGGAGATTGCAATGTGTGGTATTGTAGGGTATATTGGCAAAAAACCAGCAAATAAAATTTTAGTAGACGGATTGAAACGATTGGAATATCGCGGTTACGATTCGGCGGGAATTGTAACTTTGGACGAAAATGGTGAAGTAAAAATAAATAAAGTCAAAGGAAAAGTTGCGCAACTTGACGATGAAATTGCAGAGCAGGCGGATAAAAATTCGATCGGAATCGGGCATACGCGCTGGGCGACACATGGCGAACCATCAGTTGCAAATGCGCATCCGCACAAGGCTGGTGAGATTTTTTTGGTGCATAATGGGATTATTGAAAATTACAAAGAATTGAAAGCAGAACTCGCTGATCATAAATTTGTTAGCGACACGGACACGGAAGTTTTGGCGGCGCTGATAAATTCATTTTACGACGAAAAAACCAGCCTGTTTGACGCGGTTCGGTTGGCACTGAAAAAAGTTGTTGGCACGTTTGGAATTGCGGTGGTTTCGACGCGCGAGCCGAATGAAATTATCACGGCGCGACTCGGCTCGCCACTGATAATTGGCTTGGGCGATAACGAAAATATTTTAGCGAGCGACGCGTCGGCGTTGTTTGGATTGACCGATAAGGCGATATATTTGAACGATGGCGAAATGGCAAAAATCACGCGCGAAGATGTGAAAATTTACGATTTGAACGGCAGTGAGATTGTGGGAAAAATCGAGAAAATTGATACGAATTTGGCGGCGATTCAAAAAAACGGTTACGCGCATTTTCTACTCAAAGAAATTATGGAACAACCCGAAACCTTGAACGCAACTTTGCGCGGGCGAATTGACGCGATGAAGAAAACCGTAAAACTTGGCGGTTTGAATTTGTCGGAAAAGGATTTGAAAAATGTTCAGCATGTCGTTATTGTCGGTTGCGGAACGGCGTATTATGCGGGACTTTTGGCGAGTTACTATCTGGCGGAATTGCTTCCTGATGTAACGATTGAAGTGGTCGTGGCGAGCGAATTTCGTTATAAAAAATCATTTCTTCCGAAAAATTCGGTGGCGTTAATTGTCAGTCAGTCGGGCGAAACGGCGGATACCTTGGCGTGCTTGCGCGAGATTAAATCACGTGGCGCGAAGACGATTGGTGTGGTGAATGCGGTTGGGTCGACGATTGCGCGTGAAGTTGACGGCGGAATTTACGTTCATGCTGGTCCAGAAATTTCGGTTGCCAGCACGAAAGCGTTTACTTCGCAGGTGAGTGCAATGATCATGCTTGGCGTGTCAATGGCGCAAACTCGCGAAACGGCGGAAGATTTTGTTGAAAAAATAGTAGCAGAGTTAGCAATTTTGCCTGACGAAATTAAAAAATTATTAAATAAATACGTGGCGGAAATTGAAAAAATCGCGACAAAATATGCGAAGTATGAACACGCGATTTATATGGGGCGCGACACGGCGTTTCCGACGGCTTTGGAGGGTGCGTTAAAGTTGAAAGAGATTTCGTATATTGACGCTAATGGCTATGCGGCGGGTGAGTTGAAACACGGTCCGCTGGCGCTGGTTGATGACAGATTTTTTGAGGTAGTTATGTTGTTGGAGGGGAATTTACTTGATAAGACGATCAGTAATCTTAGCGAGGTAAATGCGCGCGGTGGACATGTTTTTGCGATCACCAATTCCGACAAAGAAATTACTGCCGAAAGTATTTTGCGCGTCAAAACGGACTTAAAAATTCTCACGCCGATTTTACTGAACGTGGCGCAACAGGTTTTTGCGTATTATATCGCCGTGGCGCGCGAAAATGACGTTGATCAGCCGCGAAATTTGGCAAAATCTGTCACAGTGGAATAGGGTTTTGCTTTTTTGACGGAAGTGTGCTATAATAGATCTGTTAAGTAAGTGTGTTTAATTGAGGCGATAAATATGGCAAATACTGCAGCTCAACATTCTGGCAATATCGGACTTTCAAGGAAAAGTCACGAGAGATATATTGGCGAGTCGCCAAAAACTAGAAATCCAGAAGATATACGTCACGCCATGGTGAGATTTTTCAATCCGTTCTTCGTTTCTTTGATGTCAACGTCTATAAAATCTGAAGTAAATTATACGGAAACTGATGCAGAAAATAGTGCTATATTGTCAGAAAAACAGCCGAATTTAATCGTCATGAATCATACAAACGGGGAAGATATTCCAGTTCTGAAAAAGATTATAAAAGAGCATACAAAAGAGCCAGTTTATGTAATGTTGGCGACCGATACGGTTCACGGTTTACATAGAAAATTTGCAATGCAGGGAAGCCACGGAATAATTCCTATCGACCGATCCGATAAAGAAAGCGCCCAGAAAGCCGAAGTGGCGGCGGTGCAACATTTGCAAAACGGTCATTTAGTAGCGATGTATCCAGAGGCGACTTGGACGCCAGATTATAATTATGATGAAAATGGCGAAAATGTTTCACTTTTGCCGTTCAAACGTGGCGCGGCTCGAATTGCACAAAAGGCGGGCGCGATCATTAAGCCACTCGTTACAGAATATTCATTGCAAGATGGCAAACCTAAGTGTGATTATACTTGGGGTGGAGAATTTCAAACACAGGAATATTCGAGCGATATTGTCGCCGTTGATGCTTTGCGACAAATCATGATGAATAAAAAAGATATATTGCGAGATAAAATATATGGCGGACTTTCAGAGAGAGAGCGAATTTTAGCGTTTAGCGAGCGACAGGCTTACGATAAAAAAATGTATCCTTTTCTTAATCCTATGGAAGAGATGCGAGTGTCATTACTGTATAAATTTAATCCAGAATTGGCGCAAAAATTGTGGCTGGGAGAGAAATTGTAGTAAAATAGTAGAATAATGGAGGAGGGTAGAAAAATATGAAGGCATTGTATTTTCCGATCTGCGGATTTTTTATAGCGTTGTTGCTGGTGGTGGTTTATTTTTCTAAACCACGAGTCAAGAATTCGGAAACGCAAGTTTACTCGTGGATGTTGATAGCTAGTTTACTAGACACGATTTTAAGCATAGCTTTATTGTCTATAACGTATATAAATTTTGATGGTAATGTTTCGCTGATTAAAGTGCTGAACAAGGTGGACTTTTTGCAATATATATTGTGGGCTAATTTGATATTCTTTTATGTTATAGATGTATCACTGAAAAACAGGTCGCTTTTTGAAAAAATCCGCCGACCGCTGTATATTACATGTATAATATTGGATTTATTGGTTTACGCGGCAGTGCTGTATTTGCCGTTAAATATATATAACCAAGACGGCACGATGTATGCTTATGGTCCGTCCGTAAATCTACTCTATGGCTTTTGTGCGGTCTATTTGCTATGTTTGATGTTTGCCGTAATTTATAATGTCAGGAATCTGTTAAATAAAAAGTATCTGCCACTGCTGGCGTTATTGGTTTTTGGTTCAATTATTTTTATTGTGCGTGGCACGAACCCAGGACTTTTGATAATTCCCGCCGCTCTCGCCTATATCAATCTCATCATGTATTTCACCATCTCAAACCCTGACATCCAAATCGCCAAGCAGCAAGAACAGATTGTCGTCCAAACCAAAAAAATCAACCGTGATCTCCGTCATATGGATCGCACCAAAGACGAATTCCTCTCCCTAGCATCCCATCAGTTACGCACGCCACTAACTAGCATGCGAGGCTATTCAGCAATGCTACTGGATGGAGACTTTGGTAATCTAACACCAGACCAGACTAA
>JAISHL010000001.1 GCA_031262565.1 Candidatus Nomurabacteria bacterium
AAGAATTTTTGGTTGACTTCGTAACGATGACGATGGCGCTCGACGATAAATGATTCTTTACTCGTCTCCTCCTCACCGTTTTCGTCGCTCGTTCCGAGTCGCATTATAGTCTCTCGCGATCGCAAACGGTTCGCGTCGACGGCATTCTTATAAATCTTCGCGGTTTTTGTTCCATCTTTTAATATCGCTGGATAATTACCAAGGCGCATTGTGCCACCCGTCGATTCTTTGCCTTTTTGATCTGACATGATATAAATCACGTTTTCTGTCGCATCTGGCACGATTTCTTCGGTATTGGCGTTTTCCAGACCACCGCGTCGCGCCGCCGCAATCACCGCAGTTTGCAAGCCAAGACAAATCCCAAGATATGGCTTGTCATTTTTTAGTGCATAATCCGCCGCCGCAATCTTGCCCTCCACACCTCGCGAGCCAAATCCGCCTGGCACCAAAAGCCCGTCAACATCGTCCAAAATCTTAGTCTTATTAGCCAAAGCACCGATCTTGTCATTGCCCGACTTGTTCGGGTAATCTAGTTGCTCGCTGGATTGTCGGAACGAGTCCGACAACGACGAATTGAGACTATTTTCCAGCTCTTCCGCGTTGATCCATTTAATATCAAGATTGACATCATTCTCCCATGCCGCCGCTTTCAACGCCTCCGTCACCGATAAATACGTATCCGTATTGTCAACATACTTCGCCACCAAGCCAACCGTCACAGTTTTATCAAACGCACTTTTAATCTGCTTGTTCAACTTCTGCCAATTTGTCATATCTGGCTCGCCATGATTAACAAACTTGTCCAGCGGCTTCAATGCGCCAGCGTTTACGCAATTCAGCGGAACTTCATAGACCGACGACGAATTTGGCAAAGTTATCACCGCATCGTCAGCTAGTCCCGAGAATACCGCGATTTTGTGTGCAATTTGGTCAGAACTTTCAACAACCGCTTGGTCAATTCGCGCCGCCACCATATCTGGAATAATGCCAAACTCGCGTAAATCTCGCAAGGCATTTTGCGCAGGCTTCGTTTTAAACTCGTGACTCGTCGACAAATACGGCACGAACACCACATGAACATAGAAACAGTTTTCACGACCGACACGTTGCGGAAATTCGCGAATCGCCTCAACAAAATGCAACCCCTCTATGTCGCCAATCGTGCCACCAATCTCGGTGATATGCACATCCGAGTCAAAATTTTTCGCGTTTCGTTCAAAAATATCCTGTATCAAGCCCGTCACGTGCGGAACTAACTGCACATCGTCACCACCAAAACCGCCCGAACGCTCCTTGTCGATAATCTGTTTATACAGTTTTCCACTAGTCAAAATGCTGTCGTCCGTCATTTCCTCATCTAAAAATCGCTCGTAATGACCAAGGTCGAGATCGGTTTCCGCTCCGTCGCGCGTCACAAAACACTCGCCATGCTCGCGCGGATTTAATAGTCCCGCGTCAACGTTCAGATATGGGTCGCATTTTTGCATGGACACTTTCAATCCCTTAGCTTTCAAAATCGCCCCGATCGACGCAGCGGTAATTCCCTTGCCAACCCCTGAAATTACACCACCTGTGACAAAAATATATTTTGTCTTCTTGTCTGAAAAGTCGCCGACCGAATCGACACTTTTAGCTTGTTTTTTATTTAACATGAAATCTCTCCTCTCATGGGATTATATTATAGCACAGATTTAGCGTGCGCGCTATTGTAATTTACGCTACATTTATGCTAGTGCTATATAAGATCACTATCTTTTAGATACGAAATAAATTTATCAATTATTGCAGCGCGTCTATTTTCTATATCGGTTTCAGTAAAATCTGCTTTTATTGCCAAGTAATCATATTCCGCTATTTGAGTTCCCTGTTTTTGCTGCCCATTATTATTTACAAACCCTTTATAATATTTTATCTTATCTGGGAATCTATAGTCCGAAGCTCTAATATTAATTCTTTTCTCAAGTAACGCTTTATTACCAAGAGATTCAAGGTTGTCTGCATTTTTAAGTGAGCCATCATTTTTTTGACGATTTTTAGCAAAAATATGCTCAATTTCAAATTGCGTTTCAAGAGATGGCAAATCTTGTTTTTCGTCCGTAAAAGCCCACCAAGTTAACATAGACTTCGTAATTGGGCGACCATTCTTAAAATTATAATCCTCAAAAATAACTCGCAGAATTTTCTCATTAAACCTAAATCCGGCAAACGAAATTTTTTCTCCATTCACAATCTTAACCATTTCTGCAAATATGGGCGTTCGCAATGCATTTACTCCTGAGTTAGTAACGGCATACGCCCAAATAAATGCAGTTGTTTTAGTAAGAAAATCTAAAAATTCTTCATCATTTAGCTCGCCATTCGCATTTTTGTTTTGCATAAAATAAACAGATGTAAAATATGTCCACATTCCATTTGGCGCATAGTTTAACACAAATAACCTTTTTAATACTTTTTCAGAAAAATGTTCGCTATCTTGTTTTGAAATACTTTTCCAAAAATCCGCTAATATCTCCAAATCTCTAAATGTCTGATCCGATTTTAAAGATTCATATTTATTTTTCTCATAAAACTTTCTAAGAGCTTCAGTTGTTGTGGATTTATTACCCTGCTTTGCCCTAAGATAATACATATACCGAGTAAACAATTCGTCCATAGGAGTGCCAATAGCTGGATGAAAAATCTGTTCACAAATTTCTTCCAACTTTTTCCATCTTTTTATAAAATCATCTTTCTGATTTTTATCATTATAAAACTGATAAAATTGAGCCTTGAAAATATCAGCATCGGACAATGGCAACCCTCTATCATTTAGAGTAGAGAATATTCGCAATGCCGTATCTTGCGATTCGGCTTCAATAGGCAACAAGATACAGTTTCCAAGGATTCGCGCAGGAAGATAAGAAAAATAACTAGGAAATTCAGACAAAAAATATCTATCTTATTTTGAAAAAATCTATAATTTGATGCATAATTGCTTTTTTGCTCTCTCTTAACAATGCCCGTGCGTAAAATTTCCAAAAACTCATCTTTGTCATTATCTGTCGCCACTTCTGAATTAATTTTCAACACATTTAAGTTCGCTTTGCCAAATTCATCTGTTTTCCATATACATTTAGAAATCATTTCTTGCGTGCGTTTCGCATCTTCATCTTGCATATTTCCAAATTTTTCATAGAATGCACGCAATAACAACATAAGCGTAGTTAATCGCTGTTGACCATCAATTACTTCAAGCTTATCATTTTCATTTTTAAATGTAACAATTGAACCCAAAAAGTATTCATCGTCCTGATTAAAATTATCTTTGTTATTATTCGGAAAGGCAAAAGAGAAAATATCGTCCCAAAGCGTTTGACACTGCTCCTCCTCCCACGCATATGGTCGCTGATAGTCTGGTATGAGAAAATCCGACTTCTTGTCTTCCAAGAGAGCCTTGATTGATTTTTGATCGACATTTAATTTGCTCATTGATTTAATTGTAACATATTTTATTTTTTAACGTAATCAAATTTCATGGCGGAAGAGACAGGATTTGAACCTGCGAGAGCCTTTCGACTCAACACACTTTCCAGGCGTGCGCCTTAAACCACTCGGCCACTCTTCCTTGCTGAAATATTTTACCACAGACGCGAACGATTTTCATTTTTTCATTGTCAAAAATCGTCGTCGTCTGCTATAATTATTGCATGGATTCTGAAAACGATTTATTGTCTTCAAAAAACTCTGGGGGTGGCACATCTGATAAAACCAGTAGCACGCAACCGCCTCTGATAAATCTTCGTGATATTCGGAAAATTTTTGGCATTGCTGACACAGCGACGACAGCGTTGGACGGCGTAAATTTGTCAAT